>JANMFO010000352.1:0-6504 GCA_031374245.1 Chitinophagaceae bacterium
AGCGGCACCATTACTATTGCTTTTAGCAGCATCCAGTGCAATTTCTTCATATCCTCCCCAACTAACTTTTCCTTTGGAAGACATATCCAATACTTCATACTTATTACCATTGTATTCAATAGGGATAATTTTTTGTGCGAAAGCTGAGAAGGATACAATAAGAATCGTAATTACAATAGTTGCCTTTTTCATCAGTTTGAGGTTTAGTTACTTTAAATTTCTGATTATATTTTAATACAGTAAATTTTTTACTGTTCGAATCAAAAATAAACTCAGTAAATCCAGAAATGATTATGATTGTACAGCAAGAATACCCGGCAATGTTTTACCTTCAAAATATTCGAGCATAGCACCGCCACCGGTTGATATGTAACTTACTTTATCAGCATAGCCAAAATCGTTAACCGCAGCTACACTATCGCCACCACCTACCAAAGAAAAAGCACCTGCTGAAGTAGCGTCTGCAACTGCCTGTGCAATCGCTTTTGTTCCGGCCTGAAATTTTTCCATTTCAAAAACACCCATCGGTCCGTTCCATAAAATGGTTTTTGATTTCCTGATTACTTCAGAAAAAATACCACTGGCTTTCGGACCAATATCCAATCCTAACCAGCCATCAGGAATAGCATCGCTCTGGGCAATTTTAGTATTTGCGTTAGCATCAAACTTATCGGCTATTACAGAATCCTCGGGTAAGTGAATACTTACTCCTTTTTTAGTGGCTTTCGCAAGCAAATCTATAGCTGTTTGTAAACGGTCTTCTTCACATAATGAATTCCCTATTTTACCACCTCTCGCTTTCATAAAAGTATAAGCCATACCACCACCAATAATAATATCAGTTGCTCTTTCCAATAAATTTTCGATGATGAGAATTTTATCAGAAACTTTTGCCCCCCCAATGATAGCAGTAAAAGGCTTTTCACTTTTGTGCATTACTTTTTCTGCGCTGGCCACTTCGCTTTCCATCAACAGACCAAAGAATCTTTTTTCAGCAGGGAAAAACTGAGCAATAACAGCAGTAGAAGCATGGGCACGGTGTGCTGTACCGAAAGCATCATTTACCCAAACATCACCCAGTTTTGATAATTTTTCTGCAAACCCTGCATCACCTTTTTCTTCTTCTTTATAAAAACGAAGGTTTTCTAACAAGAGTACTTCGCCGCCACGTAACATATCAGCAGTAAGGTATGCCTGCTCTCCTATACAGTCATTGGCAAAAAATACAGTAGTACCGCCGAGTAAGTCACTCAAATGTTTTATTAAATGCTTCAGAGAGTATTTATCAGTTGGACCATCTTTCGGTCTTCCCAGGTGACTCATTAATATTACCATGCCACCATCAGCCAATACTTTTTGAATGGTTGGCACTGCGGCTTTCATCCGTGTATCATCGGTTATTTCAAACTTATCATTTAATGGCACATTAAAATCAACACGGATAAGAACCTTTTGTCCTTTGAAGTTGTGAGTAGAAAAGTTTGACATAATTGTTATTTCTTTAGTGCAAAATACAAATTAGAACACGGATGACACAGATTGAACGGATTTTATTCTTTTTTGAAGATACTGACAGACAGGCCGTGGCAGTAATACAATTCAACTTGTTCTGAAATTTTTCCTTGATGCGATAAAAATGGGACGTACAAGAGTTATTCTTCTTTCCATTTCTCAAAAGGAAAGAAGAACAGAACAAGTTCGCAACAGACGATTCCCCCGCATTTGGCGGGGCAGGCTATGAAAGGCTGAAGCCGGAAAAAGGAAATAATTCTAACAGCTTTTAAAACTGATGAGTTTTCTTCAATTGTGCTTCACGAAATAACTTATGACCGGCTACAGTTGACATTACTTCATCTGTTACATCTTTTCCGCCAGCAAGATTGGTGCTGATACTTTGGATAGTATGTTTTGGCCCGAATGGAATACCCCACCAGCCAAATAAGAATGATAAAATAGTAAACGGAATACCTTTTGCTACGGCATTTTCGCCTGCATGCAGCAGGTAAACACCTGATGTACGTTTGAAAGTAACAACGACAAGAGAAATAGTAAATGCAAAATATACAAACCTTCCACCCTCAGCTACTTTCCTCTCCAAGGCATCAGCAGAGAGGCCATTAATATTCTTAATCTTCATCGCCCAAATCTTGAAAATAAAAAATACCGCAACAAACAATTTAATTCGTCCGTTGCGGTACGTAAATTAAATATGAAATTATTTAGAGATAAGCTTGGCGAAAAAGTTCACTGTTCTTACCAACTGGCTTACATAACTCATTTCATTATCGTACCAGCTTACAGTTTTAACCAATTGCTTATCACCTACCGTCATTACTTTGGTTTGCGTGGCATCAAACAAAGAACCGAAATGGATTCCAATTATATCACTGCTCACAATTTCATCTTCGGTATAGCCAAAGCTTTCATTGCTTGCTGCCTTCATGGTTGCATTGATTTCCTCTACAGTGGTCTTTTTACCTAAAATGGATGTCAATTCTGTTAATGACCCGGTAATGGTGGGAACCCTTTGAGCACTGCCATCCAGTTTACCTTTCAATTCAGGCAATACCAATCCGATTGCTTTGGCAGCACCTGTACTATTTGGAACAATGTTAGCTGCAGCAGCTCTTGCACGGCGCAAATCACCTTTTGGATGTGGCGCATCCAGTGTATTTTGGTCGTTGGTATAAGCATGGATAGTAGTCATGATACCGGCGACGATACCATAATTGTCATTTAATGCTTTTGCCATTGGGGCAAGACAGTTAGTAGTACATGAAGCACAAGAAATAATTGTTTCGCTTCCGTCTAATATGCTGTGGTTTACATTAAATACAACAGTTTTTAAATCGCCGGTAGCAGGCGCAGATATAACTACTCTTTTGGCACCCGCAGTAATGTGTGCAGCCGCCTTATCTTTATCAGTAAAGAAGCCAGTACTTTCAATTACCACATCCACATCATGAGCTCCCCAGGGAATTTGAGCAGGGTCTTTTTGTGCATATATTTTTACAGAATCGCCATTCACTACGATAGAGTCAGCTGTCGCCTTAACATCAGCATCAAAACGGCCCTGTGCACTATCATACTTTAAAAGGTGTGCTAATACTGCCGGGCTGGTCAAATCATTGATAGCTACAACATCAATTCCTTCCATTTTATATATCTGGCGATATACAAGACGGCCGATGCGTCCAAATCCATTGATGGCGACTTTAACTGTACTCATAACTGAATAGGATTTATATTATTAAAAATTGAGGTGCGAAGGTACAAGTTTGTAATTAAACCTGATTTGAATTAAAGGACTGATTTGAATGCCTGTAAAAAATGTGAAAAAGAGCTGGAAAAACATTTGGCCAAAAACGGGTGCAAGACTATCTTTGCCGTCCCTTAAAACGGCCCGTTCGTCTAAGGGTTAGGACACCACCCTTTCACGGTGGTGATACGAGTTCGAATCTCGTACGGGCTACATAAAAAATCTCAGTACACAACAAATCCCCGCAAATACAGTGTTTGCGGGGATTTTGTTTTCATTATCCCCCGGTTCGCCCCGCTTTACGTCACTTTTTAATTCACCAGTGCTTCACCAAAAACAAAAAGATAATTTTCTTATTTAATTTTTTAGTGCTGCTGATAAAATTTCTACTGGATGTAACGCTTTTCGACTCACACCATCTTTAATCTGATGCCTGCAGGAAGTGCCTGCCGCTGCCACCAGCACATCAGCTTTCAGTTTTCTTATATATGGAAACAAAATCAGTTCCCCAATTTTTTGTGATACTTCGTAATGCTCCTTTTCATAGCCAAAAGCACCTGCCATACCACAACACCCGGACGGAATTTCTGTCACCATATAATTTTCAGGAAAACTTAAAATAAATGAACTGTACGTGGAAGAAGACAAAACTTTTTGATAACAATGTGTATGCAGCGCAATTGTTTTTTGCTCATCCGTAAAATTATTTTTGCTGATATTACCCTTATTCATTTCGTGATATAAAAATTCTTCAATGGTATACGTATAATCAGCAAGATGTGTTGCCTGTGCTTGCAAATCAGGTGTTGCTAAATCTTTGTACTCATCCCGTAACGTCAATATTGCCGAAGGTTCAATACCAACTAATGGAGTCTCTGAAGTTACTAATGGCGACAATATTGCTATATTTTCATTAGCAAGTATAGTTGCCTTTTTTACCAACCCTTTAGATAAAAAAGTACGGCCGCTTTCTTTATGGTCGGGCATAATTACTTTGTATCCCAAATGCTCCAGCAACAGAATTGTTTTTTTACCAATAGAGACATCAAGGTAATTGCTGAACTCATCACAAAAAAAATAAACCTGTTTTTCAAACGTTTTATCAGTGATTTTCCTTTTATTAAACCAATGCCGCAATGTTTCCTTTTCCAGTAAAGGCATTGTTCTGTCCGGATGAAATCCAAGAAAACGGTTTATACTTTTACGAAGGATGTTATTCTTAAGAAGAAAATTATAAATTGTTGGGGCTACAGAAGCCAGCTTCATTTGTTTTGAAAAATTGCCAATCAGCTTTGAACGGAATGGTACGCCATGCTTATCATAATAATGCTGCAAAAACTCTGCTTTCATTTTCGTAATATCCACACCAGACGGGCATTCCACTTTGCAGCCTTTACAACTAAGGCACAAATCCATTACTTCTTTTATTTCCTGGTGGTCAAAAGGTGCGGCATCTTCCGGATTGCTTAAAAACTGGCGTAAAATATTGGCCCTTGCCCTTGTGGTATCAAACTCATTGCGGGTGGCCATATAGCTGGGGCACATTAAACCAGTGGAAACAGCGCTACGCCTGCAATCACCAGAACCTGAACATTTTTCCGCCAACTTGAGTATGCCCCCGGGTTCTGCAAAATGAAAATGTGTTGCGATGGATGACACAGGATTGTCCTGCCGTATCCTTAAATGTGTATCCATTGCAGGAGTATCTACAATTTTACCAGCATTAAAAATTGCTTTGGGGTCAAAAATGTTTTTTACCTGTTTAAAAAGACTCATTACTTCCTCTCCCATTACATCTGCAATAAACTCACCTCTCAACCTGCCATCACCATGTTCGCCTGATAATGAACCATTATACTTTTTAATTAAAGCGGCAGTTTCTTTTAATATACTTCTGAAAATAAAAACACCTTCTTTTGTTTTAAGGTTTAGCATTGGTTCCACATGCAACTCTCCAACCCCTGCATGTGCATAATAAGAAGCTGTTGCATTGTATTTTTTAAGAATCTGCTGCAATTCTTCTATATAAAAAGGAAGTTCTTCGGGAGCAACTGCACAATCTTCAATTAAATTAACTGGTTGTGAGTCTCCGGCTGCATTCCGTAATAAACCCAACCCGGCTTTTCTTACTTCCCATGCTGCTTTTGCTTCTTCATCAAATAACAGAGCATATGCATAACCATATTTTTGTTGTTCTAATTTTTTTATTAACTCATTTGCTTCGTTTGCTGCGGCTTCATTAGTATCTGCCATAAACTCCACCATTAAAATTGCTTCCGGGTCGCCTTTAATAAAGAACCTGTTTTTTTCATACACAGGATGGCCAATGGTATAATCTAAAATACATTTATCCACCAGTTCGGAAGCCATTGGCTGAAACTGCAATGCGATGGAATTTGCCAGTAAAGATTCTTTAATGCTGTTGCAATGAATACAAACCAATGCAGCATACTTTGGGGGCAATGGCAGCAATCGTAATTTAATTTCGGTAGCTATCCCCAATGTACCTTCTGAACCTGCAATCAACTTACAAATATTAAGAGCATCACCACCGGTAGTAAAAGGTTGCAATGCCGATAAAGCATCTAATGCATAACCGGTATTTCTTCTTACTACTGCTTTTTTAGGAAACCCATTTTCAATGATTTCTTTATTTTCTTCTTTATGTAACAAAGAAAATAATTCTTTTTTTATGGTGCCGAATAATTGGTTACTGCCATTGTATTGCGGATTGGAAGTTGTTGTATTGACAACAGCTGAGCTACCATCGTTTAAAATAATTTTTACTTCCAGCAAATGGTCTCTTACTGAACCCCAAACAATACTGTGAAGGCCACAGGAATTATTACCTACCATACCGCCAATCATAGCCCTGCTGGCAGTTGAAGTTTCAGGACCAAACATTAATCCCAATGGATAAAGATGTGTATTCAAATCATCTCTTATTACACCGGGCTGTACTTTTACCCATTGTTCCTCTGCATTAACTTCTAAAATTTTATTGAAACAGGTGGAAATATCAATCACTATTCCATTGCCTACTACCTGCCCGGCAAGTGAAGTACCCGCTGCCCTCGGTATAAGTGTTACTGCATTTTCATTGGCAAACTTAATCAGCAATATAATATCCTCTTCCGTTTTAGGAATAGCAACCGCCAATGGCTTTTCCTGATAAACAGAGGCATCTGTTGAATAGGCCAATAATTGTCCCTGGTGTATGGCCGTATCATCAAAGAAAAATTCCC
>JANMFO010000403.1:0-4392 GCA_031374245.1 Chitinophagaceae bacterium
TACTGCCAGTTTGGTAAATGAACTGACTTACAAAAAACTTAGTTTTAGAATGCAACTGGATGCAGTGCAGGGAGTAGATGTGTTTAATGCTGACTGGCGAGATGGCGAAACCAAGAAAATCTGGTTCTACCGGTTCTGAGATCATTGAAAATCCAATTCTTTCCAACTTTAAAGGCGGATTGAACGTATTGGATTACTTTATCTCTACTCACGGTGCCCGCAAAGGTCTTGCCGATACAGCCCTTAAAACAGCGGATGCTGGTTACCTGACCCGTCGTTTGGTAGATGTATCACAGGATATGGTTATTACCGAAGAGGATTGTGGTACACTTCGTGGTATTGCTACTTCTGCACTAAAAGATAACGAAGACGTAATTGAACCATTGAGCGATAGGATTGCAGGCCGTACTTCATTACACGATGTGTATGATCCGGTAGCAACTGATTTATTAATTGTTGCAGGTGGAGATGAAATTACAGTTGATGTATCAAGAAAAATAGAAGAAGCAGGTATTGAAACAGTAGAGATACGTTCAGTACTTACCTGTGAAAGTAAGAGAGGAGTTTGTGTAAAATGCTATGGCAAGAATCTTGCATCTGGTAATATAGCACAGCGGGGTGATGATGTAGGTATTATTGCTGCACAGTCAATTGGTGAGCCGGGTACACAGTTAACACTCCGTACCTTCCACGTAGGTGGTGTGGCTGGTTCAGCTTCTGTAGAATCAACATTGGCAGCTAAGTTTGATGGTACTATCCAGTTTGACGGTTTACGTACAGTTATCATTGAGAATAAAGAAGGCCTGAAAACGCCAATCGTTATCGGACGTACCGGTGAGGTTCGTATCATTGATACCAAGAATGACCGCCTGCTTATTACCAATAACATTCCTTATGGTGCTACTTTGAATGTAAAAGATGGCCAAAAGGTAAATAAAGGAGATGTTGTTTGCACATGGGATCCGTTCAACAACGTTATCATGGCAGAGATAAACGGTAATATAAAATTTGAGAATGTAATTGAAGGGGTTACTTACCGTGAAGAAGCTGATGAACAAACCGGTCACCGTGAGAAAGTGGTTATTGAAACAAGAGATAAAACCAAGATACCTTCCATACTTGTAGAAGGAAAGGATAAAAAATCTTATAACCTTCCTACCGGAAGCCATATCATAATGGAAGAAGGTGAAGAAGTAAGAGCAGGGCAGGTAATCGTTAAGATTCCAAGGGTGCTTGGTAAGTTAAGAGATATCACCGGAGGTCTTCCCCGTGTTACAGAATTGTTTGAAGCAAGAAATCCAAGTAACCCTGCTGTTGTTTCTGAAATTGATGGTGTGGTTTCAATGGGTGCTATCAAAAGAGGTAACCGTGAGATTATTATTGAAGCTAAAGATGGCGTACAGAAAAAATATCTTGTTCCATTAACAAGACAGATTTTGGCACAGGATGGGGACTTCGTAAAAGCCGGTGCATCATTAAGTGATGGACAGATTGCTCCATTTGATATTCTTTCTATCAGAGGTCCATTCGCCGTACAAGAGTATGTAGTGAATGAGATACAGGAAGTTTATCGTTTGCAGGGTGTAAAAATCAACGACAAACACATTGAGTGTATCGTTCGCCAGATGATGCGTAAAGTAAATATCGTTGATCCGGGAGATACACGATTCCTGGAAGATGATTTAACTGATAAGTTTGAGTTTGTAGAAGAGAACGATTATATCTACGACAAAAAGGTAGTAACTGAAATTGGTGATAGTGTTAAATTGCGTGCAGGTCAGATTGTATCACTGCGTGAAATAAGAGAAGAGAATTCAATACTTCGGCGTAATGACAAAAAGCCTGTTGAATACCGTGATGCAAAACCAGCTACTTCATCACCAACATTGTTGGGTATTACCAAGGCTTCATTAGGTGTGCCAAGCTGGATTTCAGCTGCATCATTCCAGGAAACTACTAAAGTTCTTTCATCAGCAGCAATTAACGGTAAAACCGACGATATGCTTGGTTTGAAGGAGAATGTAATTACTGGCCACCCGATACCTGCAGGTACAGGCTTGAGAGAGTTTGAGAATATGATTGTAGGTAGCAAGGAAGAATACGAGTTGCTGCAAAGCACCCGTGAGGCTATGTCATTTGATGATGAAGAGTAATTATTAATGTTCACTAATTTTGCGAATGAATGGAATATAAGGAGTAAGATTTTTCTTACTCCTTATTTATTAACTGCAAGGGCTGTTAAGGGTTTCATAAAGTAAACTGATTTCTTATATTTGCCTCCCTGTTCAGGGTTAATTTTGCTAAAACAGATTGAATGAAAAATGGAATATTGGTTTGGAATGTTTTATTGAGCCTGGTGGCCGGGTATCTTCTTGTTACACATTTTACTTCTAAAAAGAAAAGTACAGGAACGGCTATTACTCATTCCGACAGTTCTTCTAAAGGTCAATTAGGAATGGCCTATTTCGAAATGGATTCTGTTGCTGCCAGTGTTGAGCTGGTAAAAGAACTAAGAGCAGAGATGATAAAAAAAGAAGAAGAAATCAATGGTGAAATGGATAGGCTTGGAAAAAATTTGCAGCAACGGTATAATTATTTTCAGAACAAAGCACAGGCTGGAACATTGACCCAAACTGAATCAGATGCAGCAAGCCAGGAGATGAAAGCACTAGATGAGCAGATGAAAAACAGGAGGACACAACTTGATCAGGAATACAATGATTTTACAGTACGCAGGCAAAATGATATTAAGTTAAAGATTGAAGAGTTTTTCAAAAAATATAATGAGTCCAAAAAATATTCCTACATCGTTTCTTACGAGCAGGGTCTTTTCTATTTTAAAGATACAGCCTACAATATAACAGCCGATGTGGTGAAAGGACTGAATGAAATGTATAAAGCAAAAGCCAAATAAGCTTTCTCTAAATTCCCTGAAGGCTGGAAAAGAACTTCCATTCACTGGCTTTTATAATAATGTCATTAGCATTATTTTGAATTTCACAATAGCCAAAATAATCCCGAATTTTACCAGATGGAAGATTTTAAAAAATTATTTGAATCTTTTTCTTCCCTGAAAGTAGGTGTGATAGGCGATGTGATGCTGGATACCTATATGTGGGGAAAAGTGGATCGCATTTCTCCGGAAGCTCCGGTGCCGGTTGTTTCCCTTCAAAAAAAAGAATACCGGATTGGTGGTGCCGGTAATGTAGCCTTGAATTGTCAATCGCTTGGGGCACAGGTTTCCATTTTATCAGTTACAGGAAATGATACAGAGGGAATTATATTAGAAGAATTATTTGACAGCAGTAATATTGATTCATCTTATCTGGTAAAAAGCAGCAACAGGATTACTACTAATAAAACAAGGGTTATCAGCCGTAACCAGCAGATGATGCGGCTGGATGCAGAAGTAATTCATGATTTGGATACTAAAGAGGAAAATGGTCTTTTTAAAAAAATTAAAAACTATATATCATCTGCTGATCCTGATGTAATTATTTTTGAAGATTATAATAAAGGGGTATTGACAGAAAAAATTATTAAGGAAGCAATTGCTTTATGTAAACAAGCTGGAGTTATTACTGCTGTTGATCCCAAAAGAAAAAATTTCTTCACTTTTGAGCAAGCTGATATTTTTAAGCCCAATCTTAAGGAAGTGAAAGAAGGGCTTAATCTTTTGACAGATGAAATCAGTCAAGCTCAATTACAGAAAATTCATGCTGAATTACAGCAACTCCTTCATCATACTATTTCTTTTATTACCCTTTCTGATAAGGGGGTTTTCTATCAGCATAATACTGATGCAAAACTTATCCCTTCACATATACGCAATGTAGCAGATGTATCCGGTGCTGGTGATACAGTGATTGCTGTAGCATCTATGGTGTATGCGAGAACTAAGAATGCAAGATTGATGGCTGAAGTGGCTAATATAGCCGGAGGATTAGTTTGTGAGGAAGTAGGTACCGTGGCAATCTCAAAAGAAAGGCTATTGCATGAGTGTGAGTTATTACTTCCCTGAGTCCTTCTCCACTTCTTTCATTCCTTTATTGAGAAGACCCTCATAATCTATAAACAGTTCAAAGAAAATTTTTATTGTTGCAAATACCAGGATGAAAATTTTTCCTGCTCCAAAAGTAAGAAACATGCTGCCCACAATTACCGTAAACTGCTGAACAAAAATGCGGCCATACGGTTGAAACATTAACATCATGAGCGAAGAGCTACGGTACTCACCGGATAGAACAAACTGAATAATCATTTTGTAGCAATAGCAGAATACAAATATGCCCAGCACTATCAATGAATCGTTATGCAACAGTTCGGGCCATTTATAAAAAAAATTGAAAGCATTAATGCCGCTTCCTTTACCGATGCCCGACACTCCAAAGA
>JANMFO010000009.1:0-7735 GCA_031374245.1 Chitinophagaceae bacterium
GCTGTTAATGTTTTTGCGACACCGGGCACACCTTCTATTAATACATGCCCATCCGCCAGCAATGCTGCAATGATGAGTTTCACCATTTCATCCTGGCCCACAATAATTTTTTTGATCTCATTGCGGATGGATAACACTGCATTGTTTAATGCGGTAAGATCGGTGCGTTGTTGAAAAATCTGTTCTTCCATAATTATTCTTTTTTATAGAATGAGTCTAATTTTTTATGAAAATCGGTTAATTGATTACTGCTTACTATTGGTGCACCATCAAGATAATTGATGAACGTTACAATTTCACGGATCACTGTTTCCTCTTCCCCTGACTTAAACTTCAAATTAATTATAAATTCTTCGTCAAGTGTGCCGGTCGGTAATTTATATTTATTACGTACATGCTCCAGGAAATAAGCCGACATTTTCCGGCAAAGGTTTTTATGATCCCCCTTATCATAATATAAACGTCCAATTGTTTTTACAAAATCCAGGGAGTCATTTTTCGGTTTTGTCACTATCGGAATATATCGTTGCTTTCTGCGCATTTCTAACAGCACATATAAGAGCAGCGTAAAAATAGCTGTAAGTAATGCAGCCTTCAAAGCCGGGTAACGGAATAAAACACTCAGCCATCCCTTCTTTTTTTGCGGATTATCCCTTTGCACTTTATTCAGGTAATATTCATCCCACACTATTTTAGTAACATCAGGGTTGATAACGGACAATGCTTTTTCATAATAGCTGATATTTTTTTTATGCAGCAAAAAATAATTACTGAAAGCTAATGGCTCCATGTGCAAATAGAAATTGCCGCTGCCTGCCCGCAAATGAATAAAATCAGGGCGGCCTTTTTCATCATATCCTAAAACATTGGTAGTCGCAGTATCAATCTGATCAAAATAAGAATAGAAGCCTTTGCCGGGATAGTTATATTTATTACTGCCGGCAAATGGTGGATCATTTAATGATAACCTCATAGTATCGTTCTCTTCTTCATCAGGATAAAATGATATATCATAAGAACTGCTGCTGCAACCGAATATGGCATCTGCGGCTGCAGAGAAATACCTGGCACTGATAAATACATCATTTCCGTTCTTAACAAAATCAATCAGCCGGGTCATTTCGTCTTTATCAGCGCTGAACTTATCTGTTACCACGATATAAGCCTGCCGGGTGTCAAATTTTGAAAGCGAATCCCAATACCCCGGTTCATGCTGACTGGTATAAACAGCGGCTGACGGAAAAATATATTTGAGATTATTATAGGCAACATAAGTACCGTATGGAATCTTATCCCGTTTTTGCAGCGTTATCCTGCCATCCATCTTACGTTTGTTCTCGTTATTGCCGGTAACAAATAAAATAATAATTGCCGCAGCAATTAATAATGCGAGAATATATGGTGTATACTTTTTCAAATATTATCTTAATTCACGGTCAAACTGATCGAATTCGCTGCTGATAACCCTATAAGCATCTTCACTAACATCAAACTTTCCATACCAGCTATATTCATAGTTGCGTGTAATCCGGAAAAAACTATTGTAATGCTTTGCAGGATGAAGTTGTAGCAGGTAATCAAAATTGGTTTTATCCTGCTTATACTGAATGATATTTTTCTCCGACATATTCTTCAACAATCGCAGATACATCAAACGAACTGCCAGCCTGTAATTACCCTGCATAGCAGCCTTATCAATTTCTTTCTGGTAATTAATAGCAAAAATATCTTCGGTAATACCTTCCACTTCATCATCTTTTGTTACCACATTTTTCTTTCTGAATAAACCAACATTACTACCGGTGAGATAAATCATTAAAAAGGCAGCAAAGCCACCGATGATAACTAACCACACTAGCGTTTGAAACCATGCCCGCTGACCTAATGGTACATAATAGGACCCTGCGCTGTTTTGTTCTTTTTTCTTTACTTTTTCAAATGAAGCATTGGCATACCAGAAATCTTTATCCGCCTGCATTTTTTTAACGAGGCTGTCAGATAGTTTTCGTTGCTGTACTGATAAACTATCCCCTTCATATTCCCTTTTATTTAAAAAATATTCTTTTTTATCCGTGTCATTATTATCCTCATCATAACTTTCTTCATCCGGCGGATTTTCTTTTACTTCTTCTGTAATTGTTATTGTAGAATCTTCATCTGTTTGTGCCCGAAGCTGCGCAGAACTAAATAGCAGACTGAAGCATAGCAGCATTCTAAAGCTGAATAATAAACTGGTATTTTTTATCCGGTTGCTTAACACTTATACTTCCTCCTCGTTTAACTTCCATGATAATTTTTTTCCGAGCCGGATGGGGTAAATAATAAAATACCAGACAACGAAAATTACAGACAATGCAAAAATGATAGTAGTAAGAATTGATATATCATTATACAAACGGGTAATAAATCCTTCAAAAAAAGCAGCCAGTGCAAAAACAGGCATAAGTCCTATCATAATTTTAACTCCGTCCTTTGCTCCTTGCTTAAATGCATCCATCCGTTTTATAGTACCGGGGAACAAATAACTTTTTCCCAGTACAAGGCCCGCTGCGGTGGAAATGATTAAGGCAGTTATTTCAAGAGTACCATGGACAAACACCACCAACCAAAAATCAATACCAAAGCCCCTTGCTGCAAAAAATTCGTCGAAAATACCAACCATAGCACTTGTTTCGCAATGTTTATATAAGGTAGGAATTCCTGCAAAGAGGCCGGAGACAAACATAAGTAAAGCAACCTTGATATTGTTTATCATAATTCCCAACCAGCTAAGCAGCGGACTTCCGGATTCATAAATTCCAAAGGGATTGCCTTTATCAATATTCTTCTGTGTTTGATCAACATAGGAATCTCCGAAGAAACCTCTCGCCACTTCATCATCCTGTTGTGAAGTAAAAAAACCCACCACAAAAAAAATAACAAATACAATGAATGAAAATAATATTACCCCATGATGCTTCCTTATTGTCAATGGCAGATCATACTTCCAGAAAGTAATCAGGCGGTTTGATTCTTCTTTCCTGTTCTTATAAATATCAAGATAAATTTTTGACGCCTGTGCGTTTATAAAGTGAGTAACCTTACCAGAGGGATAAAAAGTTTTAGCATAGGCCAGATCATCAACCAGCTGCGTAAAGTCAGCTGCCATTTCATCAGGGTCGTTTGAGGGCATGTGCTGGTTCCTGAGCCATCTATCCTTGTTCTTCTTTATAAATAGGGCCTCTCTCAATTTCGGTTCTTTATATATGCGGTAAAATACTACTTTTTTGCACCCGCAGGCAGTAATAAGAGTAATAAAAATATTCAAAAAACACTAATTTAACAGCCTGAATAAATGTTAGCTGAATGGGAGTAATTAAAGTACCTACCAATTTTAATATTGAACTTGAGTTTGAGATCCCTGAGTTTTACCGGCGTTTCGTAGCATTGCTGATTGATATGATTATAGAATATTTCTATTTACGTATTGCCAGCGAGGTATATTCTTCCATCAGGAACAACTCCGGTTACTTTGATGAAGGCTCTCAGCATAATCTTTGGGCCATTGGTCTGCTCCTGTTCCTTCCTATCATGATTTATCATGTGGTGCTGGAAATCACCATGAACGGTCAGAGTGTAGGCAAAAAAATTACCGGCTTAAGAGTGGTAGATGAAAATGGTGGCAAAGCCAGCATCAGCCAGTTTGTTATCCGTTGGTTGCTCCGGTTATCAGATTTGTGGATTGTGGCTATTCTACTTTTCCTGGCATCTGATCCAAGTTTTCAAAATACAGAGACCGTTTTTATAGTTGTTTTCGGACTTGCTTTTCTTGTTACTGATATTGTACTGGTTGTTTCTTCTAAAAAAGGGCAGCGCATCGGTGATATTCTTGCAAAAACAATTTTAATCAGTGTAAGAACAAAGGGCAATATCGAAGAAACCGTTTTCCAGGAAGTGGCAGACAATTATGTTCCTTCTTTTCCGCAAATAATGCAGCTGAGCGATAAAGACATCAATGCCATTAAAAGCATACTGGAAACAGCACGTAAGAAAAGTGATTTTAATATGGCCGAAGCCGCTGCCAGTAAAATAAGAGCCCATCTGAAAATTGAATCTTCTATGTCGCCTTTTGATTTTCTGGAAGTGCTGCTAAAGGATTATAATTATTTATCTACGAAATAAAAAACCTGCTCTTTTACGGAGCAGGCTTTATTAAAAAGTATAATTATTGTCCTTTACAAACTACCCATCAAACCTATCAGTATAAGCAAAAGGAAAAGAATCATCAGGATTGCCCATAATGCAAAGAAATTTCTGGCACCGGCAAAACCTGAATTCAGCGTTTCCATATTGTTTGTCTTTAATCCGCTATTAATCTTATTGCCTGCATTTAAAGCAAACAAGCCGCTAACCCCGTAAAGTAAGCCCATGATAACATAGACGGCGAGCCCCATGTTACCAAATGAACTGGCACTTAATCCAGATTTCTTGTATTGGTAACTATCAAACTGCCCCATGTTCTGGCTTATGGCCTGCTGTATCAGGATACCACCAATAATACAAAGAATGGCAATAATCAGGCTTACAATTCCGAGAACTTTTGCCCATGAAGCAGCACTTCGTAAAGTATAGCTATTCTGGGCATCAAGATTTAACTGGAATAGCGAACTGTTTTGATTTTGTTCCATAATAAGGTTGTTTTTGGTTCTGATAAATATACGGGGTTTCTTCAGGGTCGCCAACTTTTGAGAACTGCACAATACAATATTTTTTACCGGCAACAAATCTTTGGGTATCAGCTGAGCTTTCTTAATAAAAGAAGACACCTTTTTAAAAGGTGTCTTCTTTTATTGTCTTTTGCATAAATCATTTAATAGGCTCTCGCAAATAACACTCTTTGGGTTGAAGGTTTACCCGTCAGTACACACTTACCCACTTCAAGTTTGTTATTAAGCGGTATGCAACGGATAGTTGCTTTTGTTTTTTCTTTTATCGCATCTTCTGTTTCCGGAGTGCCATCCCAATGGGCTGAAATGAAACCAGTTTTTTCATCCAGCAATTTTACAAACTCGTCCCATGAATTGGCTTCGGTAATATGCTCATCTCTAAAAACCTTTGCCTTATTGAACATGTTACGTTGTATCTCCAGCAACAAACCATCTGCATACTGGGCAATACCTTCCAGGCTCACTATCATTTTTTCTTTTGTATCACGACGGGCAACCTCCACTACATTTTTTTCCAAATCCCTTGCGCCTAATGCCAATCGTACTGGTACACCTTTCATTTCATACTCAGCAAACTTCCATCCCGGCCGGTTATTATCATTGTCATCATATTTTACCCGAACGCCAAGGTTTTTTAGCTGCGACATTATTTCTTTTGCCTTTGCATCAATCAATGCTTTTTGTTCATCGCCTTTATAAATAGGAACAATCACCACTTGCAGCGGAGCAATCTTTGGAGGTAATATCAATCCCTGGTCATCACTATGTGCCATTACCAATGCTCCTACCAATCTTGTACTTACTCCCCAACTGGTAGCCCATACATGTTCCAGCTGATTTTCTTTATTGGAAAATTTTACATCAAACGCTTTCGCAAAATTTTGTCCAAGAAAATGTGAAGTGCCTGCCTGCAAAGCTTTACCATCCTGCATTAACGCTTCAATGCAATAGGTATCTACCGCTCCGGCAAAACGTTCATTGGCTGTCTTCACACCCCGTATTACCGGCACAGCCATAAACTCTTCGGCAAATGTGGCATACACTTCCAGCATTCTTTCTGTTTCCTCAATTGCTTCCTGTGCCGTAGCATGAGCGGTATGACCTTCCTGCCATAAAAATTCAGTGGTCCGTAAAAACAACCTTGTCCGCATTTCCCAACGCACCACATTGGCCCATTGATTTATCAGTAAGGGCAAATCACGGTAAGATTTTATCCAGTCCTTGTAAGTATTCCAGATAATTGTTTCGCTGGTAGGGCGAACAATCAGTTCTTCTTCCAGTTTTGCATCGGGATCAACAATTACTCCCCCGCCGTTCGGGTCCTTTTTCAACCGGTAATGTGTTACCACCGCACATTCCTTGGCAAAGCCTTCCACATGAGCGGCTTCCTTGCTTAAAAAACTTTTAGGAATAAATAAGGGGAAATAAGCATTGACATGCCCGGTATCCTTAAACATTTTATCCAATGCAGCTTGCATATTTTCCCAAAGGGCAAATCCATATGGCTTAATGACCATACACCCTTTTACAGCGGAATAATCGGCTAATTCTCCTTTTAAAACAAGGTCATTATACCATTTCGAATAATCTGTTGCTCTAGAGGTAATCTCTTTGCTCATATTGCTGGTTGCTGGTTATTTGTTACTGGTTACTTTATATCCGGATTTTCCTTAAGAAACTAAGGTGTTCGATCAAGCTGGCTTATTCCACTCAGTATTATCAACCCCTTTAATAAAAAGATTTATTTTTTTACCCAACGTCTCTAATTTGGCGTGAAGATAATTATACAAAACTTCATCCTGAAGCGATTTCGTTTTAAACAGGTTTTCCAAATGATCTATCGTTTCATCATTTGAGCCAAGCGAATAAACCAAAAATTTTACAAACTCAGCTTTATATCTCTTCCTCCCATATCCTTCAACAATTGTTGACTTCACCGATTTACAAGATCTTCTGATTTGGCTTCCTTCCTCAAACATTTCAAATTTTGGAAGCTTAGTTAGTGTCATTTCATGAATAGATACAACCAATTCATCAGCCAACTTCCATATTTCCAGACTTTTATAACTCATTGCTTTAATTAAAACTCCACTTAAAAAATAAATAGTCACCGAACTTTGAGAAACCAGTAACTAATAACCAGCAACAAGCCACTTTTAATTTATTTTTAACAGGTGTTCGCGCAATATTTCACGAATCGGCTGAATCTTTGTGGTAGAAATGCAAACGATTGTGTTATTTTTTAAGTCGCACAAAAGTAGTAACTTCATTTTTAACCGAATAAACCTTTTGCCATGAAATCAAAAATTTTACTCCTGGCTGTAGTTGTTGCCCTTTTTAGCAGTTGTACAACCGCTTATAAAACCGGGCAAACCCCTGATGATGTTTACTTTTCACCTGCACGTCCACAGCAATCTGAAGAATATGTGCAAAGAGATAAAAGATCTGATGCCTCAAAATACAATAATGTTGATGAGTATTATGAAGATCAGTACCTGCGCATGAAAGTAAGAAACCGTAATCTCTGGTCTGATCTAAATGATCCTTTTTACAATAGCTACAGATATAATTACAGCGCTTATAATTGTAATTGCCTGGGCAATCCATGGACACCTGCCTCTTACTGGAACAATCATTTCAACCCCTATTACCAGGGCACTGTAATTGTTAGTCCGCAAACAACAGTAAGGTATTCAGGACCCAGAACATTTAACCTGAATTCGTATAACGACAAGGAACTGACTAATGGCACTTATTCCAATCCAAAATTCATTGGTTCGGGTAGTGGTTATTCTAATTCTAACAATAACAATACCTACACCTCTCCAAGAAATTCCAATTCAAACAACAATAATTCTGGTAATATACTGAGAGATATTTTTGGAGGCGGTAATAATAACAATAACTCATCCGGTAATAATTCCAATAATAATTCTTCTTCCAGTAGCAGTTCAAGTAGTAGCTCCGGTTCTTCATCGGGCAGCAGCACTCCTGCACCTGTAAGAAAGTTTTAAATAGCCCTTCTAAAC
>JANMFO010000014.1:0-2332 GCA_031374245.1 Chitinophagaceae bacterium
TCAGCCGTATCATGAAGATGTTTGCCAACAAGCAAAACCCGATTGATTTCATTGAAGCAGGTGATATTGGTGCTGCGGTTGGATTTAAAGAAATAAAAACCGGAGATACGTTGTGTGATGAAAACCATCCAATCACATTGGAGAATATGTTTATCCCCGAGCCGGTTATCGCTGTGGCTATTGAACCAAAAACGCAGGCTGACGTAGATAAAATGGGTATGGCTATTTCTAAATTAGTTGAAGAAGATCCGACATTGCGGGTACATACTGATGAAGAAACAGGTCAGACCATTCTTCGTGGTATGGGTGAGTTACATCTGGAAATTATCATTGATCGTATGCGTCGTGAGTTTAAAGTAGAAGTAAACCAAGGTGCACCACAGGTAGCATATAAAGAGGCATTCAATATAACTGTTACACACAGGGAAACATTGAAGAAGCAAACAGGTGGTCGTGGTAAATTCGCCGACATTCAGTTTGATTTAGGACCGGTTGATGCAGAATGGAAAGCAGAAAACCCTGATAAGCATTACCAGTTTGTAAACGGATTGTTTGGCGGATCTATTCCTAAAGAATTTGTTCCAGCTATAACAAAAGGTTTCGAAAATTCAATGACTACAGGGGTATTGGCCAGCTATCCTGTTGATAACATGAAGATTCGTGTATTCGATGGTAGCTTCCACGCAGTTGACTCTGATGCTATGTCATTTGAACTTTGTGCCAAACAAGGCTTCCGTGAAGCAGCAAGAAAAGCAAAACCAGTTTTGCTGGAGCCAATAATGAAAGTTGAAGTAATTACGCCAGCCTTATACATGGGTGATGTTACCGGTGACCTTAACCGTCGTCGTGGTATGCTGGAAGGTATGGACACAAGAGCTGGTGCTGAGGTTATCAAAGCTAAAGTGCCATTGAGTGAAATGTTTGGCTATGTAACACAGCTTCGTTCTTTGAGCTCTGGCCGTGCTTCAAGCACAATGGAATTCTCTCATTATTCTCCTGCACCTAATAATATCGCTGAAGAAGTGATAGCCAAGGTGAAAGGGAAAGTGAATGCTTAATTAGAAATCAGGTTAATCCAACATAAAATCCCGTATCAGTCGAACTGATACGGGATTTTTTTATTGCTTATACATAGAATACTTAATCAAAGTCAATTGATTTTAATAGCGTGGCATTGTGTTTGCTGCACATATTGTGAAAATTCACCTCGTTTTTAAGATACCAATTCGACTAATGGCCTTTGGCTATTTATGAAAAAACACACAATGTTCTATGGTTAAGGGCTCAGCAATGAGTCCTTTTTTTTGACCTATACTTAGTTGAGCTTAAGTTGCTGTATGTTTTTTCACTTTTAATAAGGGCAACTCTCATATCCCAATAGTATAATGTTGTGTAAAGTAGAGGATATGTAATGACATCATTTGGTGGCAACAGTATTATGTTGCAAAGGATTTTTGAAAATGAAGATTAGGCCGATCAGAGAACAGGCAACTGTAATTAAATAGAAAAGCAAGCTAATTATTAGGGCTTTATGCTGATCAAGTCCCGCATATTTAGCTCCTTCAATAACCACAAACTCTCTGACGCCAAGCCCACCTCCGACTGATATGGGTAGCACAGAGGCTACTGTGGCAATCAGGAAAATAAAAACGTAGCCATTAAGACCGACTTTAATATTCAATGCAAAGAGAATAAAGTATACACATAGCAGCATTGTAATTTGAACAGCGGTTCCGAGTAAAAAAGTAGGCCGGAAGCCGGATAAGAAATCAGGAAAAAATTTCTTTATAGTAAGATATAAAAAGGGGACTGCCAGTAAAGCACCCGTTATCAGCAGAATGACAATCCATTTTTCTTTTATCACAAAACTACTATATGCGGCCATTATCAAACCCAATGACAGTAAACCGCTAAACCTGTCTAGCAAAACAGCGGCTGTAGGTTTTTTATAGGATGTATTAAACCGTTTAGTGAGCAGAATTACTTTATATGCATCACCTGTAATGGCTCCCGGGAGAAACAAATTGTAAAACATCCCAAGCCAGTACAATTTTAAATTTTGCCATTCGGGTAAATGAATACCAATATTTTTGAAATATATATTGAGCCGTCTGGAACCGATGAATTTAGAAATTGTATAAATGAGAAAAGCGGCAAAAAGCCATAACCAATTGGCTTTTTTTACTACAGCCAATATCACCCCGATATCAATTTTGGTAAAAACATACCATAGGCAGGCAACTGTTACAGCTATTTTTAGTAACAGCTTAAGGAGTTTGTTTATTTGTGATTTCGGCTTTTCGGTATTATCCATTATTGCTGTAAATTGTTG
>JANMFO010000063.1:0-11412 GCA_031374245.1 Chitinophagaceae bacterium
TTTATACACCAGAAACTGATTTTTTTCAAAATCTAATTCTATCGCCCAGCTTTCCTGTTGATATTGTTGTGCTGTTACATATTCTTCCAGCTCCGGATAAAAATCATTGAGGTGGGCATACAAAGTAGAAAGCCCGTTAGGGTGATTAATAATAATAAACCGTCCAAAACTTTGCGGACGAATACCGATATGAGCAATATATCCATCGGCAGCAGCATACACCGGTAAATTTTCTTTTTGATTGGTACGAATATCCAGACCCATGTGCCAGTGGTTGGGTCGCAGTTCACCAAAGTTGGCAGACAGTTCCATTGGTATACCTAATGGATTGCGGAAATAATTCTTCGGATAAGAAGTCGATTGCGCCTGTGAGTACGAAGAAGAAAAAATTAAAGCTATAATTAATAGAAGCCTCAACTGCATATTGCAAAAATAAGGATACATCGAATGCCTCGCACAGAGGAAAAAGAGAAAAGGAGGATTTGGTAATTATTCTTATCAAAACTTTTACCAGGACATAGTATAATTTTATAAAGGATTAATCTGTATTCTCTTTCTCTCTTTTTCCTCTGTGCGATTTTTTTGGAAGTATAGGCTGTATTGCTCAATAATCGTATCTTTTGCCATTAAATTTTTCAATGGTGAAAATTTTATGCTGGTTGTTACCAGTTTCATTTATTTTATGCGGCTGCCCTTATGAATCAAAAATGCCTTTGGCTTCCGGTCCTGTTGAACCGGTTGACAGTACCATGCTGGGCTATTGGTATGGTATTGTAAAAGATGGCAGCGATTTTTTTGGCATAGAAGCATTGGACATTACCCAACAATCTGATTCCACTTATGCCATTACCCGGTATGGTAAAGCAGCTAAGGGTGATATTATATTACCAGACACGTCTTATTTCACCGGCTACATTTCTTATGTTGGTGAGCAACGTTTTATGAATGTGGAAGCTTCTATTGTTTCGGTACAAACAAGAGGCAAGAAGCCACCGGTTGTAACAACCGAAAAAGTATTTTACCTCGCCACTTTTGAAACGAGGCATGATACATTATCGATGAAAACGATAACAGAAAATTTTCCCGGCTCGCCCCGTACCGGTTATCGTACTCCAGAAGATTTTAAACAGGCCGTTATTAGCTTAACCGGCCAGCAAAAAAATATTTATGACGATTTGTATTCTCTATCGTACAAGAAAATTCCAAAGCCGCAGCCGCTGAAAGCATTCTGAATAACTAGCTGAAAAAATCATTTTTTTCTCTCGCTAAAAATCCTTCCATTCCCTTACTTTTGCGCAATTTGTTTTTCCATAACGATTAGCTGCCAGTACTTCTTAAAAACAAAAAATGCCAAAAGACAATTCAATTAAAACGGTTCTTATTATCGGCTCCGGCCCCATCATTATTGGTCAAGCCTGTGAGTTCGATTACTCAGGAACACAAGCTGCCAAAAGCCTGCGGGAAGAAGGCGTAAAAGTTATCCTTATTAATAGTAACCCAGCCACTATTATGACCGACCCGATGATGGCTGACCGGGTGTACCTGCTTCCACTTACAGTGGAAAGTATTGAACAAATACTACAAGAAAACCAGATAGATGCTGTTCTTCCTACCATGGGTGGACAAACAGCACTTAACCTGGCCAAAGAAGCAGAAGAACTGGGCATCTGGCAACAATATAATGTTCGTTTGATTGGTGTGGATATCAAAGCCATTGAAAAGGCCGAGGACAGGGAAAAATTCAGAAAATGGATGATTGATATAGGTGTAACAGTAGCAACCGGAAGAATTGCCAACTCCTTCCTGGAAGGAAAAGAATGTGCCCAGGAAATGGGTTTCCCGCTTGTACTTCGTCCTTCTTTTACGCTGGGCGGTACAGGTGGTGGCCTTGTTTTTAAAAAAGAAGATCTGGATGAAGCACTCAACAGGGCACTTACTGCAAGCCCTATACATGAAGTGCTGGTGGAGAAAGCGGTTTTAGGTTGGAAAGAATTTGAACTGGAACTGCTACGTGACATGGCCGACAATGTATGTATTATTTGTACTGTTGAAAACTTTGACCCCATGGGTGTGCATACCGGTGACTCAATAACCGTTGCCCCAGCTATGACATTGAGTGATACAGCTATGCAATTGATGAGGAATACAGCTATCAAAATGATGAGGGACCTGGGAAATTTTGCCGGCGGGTGTAATGTTCAGTTTGCTCTTAATCCAGATACCGAAGAAATCCTTGCTATTGAAATTAATCCCAGGGTAAGTCGCTCATCCGCTTTGGCAAGTAAAGCCACCGGTTACCCTATTGCTAAAATTGCCGCGAAGCTGGCTATTGGTTATAACCTGGACGAACTTGAAAACCAGATTACCAAAACAACCTCTGCCTATTTTGAACCGGCACTGGACTACGTAATTGTAAAAATTCCCCGCTGGAACTTTGATAAATTTAAAGGAGCCAATGATACACTGGGCTTCCAGATGAAAAGTGTGGGTGAAGTGATGGGCATTGGCAGAAGTTTTAATGAAGCCATTCAAAAAGCCTGTCAGAGTTTGGAGAATAATGCTATTGGTTTAGGATACTATGGCAAAAGCCTGATGCACTCCGATGAATTGCTGGAATATATTAAAACACCGAAATGGGATCGCATTTTCCGCATCAAAGATGCGTTGATGGCGGGAATCTCCGTTGGAACCATTTCAAAAGCTACTAATGGTATTGATCGTTGGTTCTTATACGAGATTCAAAAAATCTGCAATCTTGAAAAAGAAATGGCAAAATATGATTTGGCTGATTTACCACTTGACTTATTGAGAGAAGCCAAAGTAAATGGCTTTAGTGATGAGCAGATAAGCCGTATTACCGAGCATGGAGATGAAGATGATGTTTACAATAAAAGAAAGGCTGCTGGTATAACAAGGGTGTACAAAATGGTGGACACCTGTGCAGCAGAGTTTGAAGCAAAAACACCTTATTTCTATTCTACTTTTGAAGAAGGTAATTACAACGAAAGTAAAGTCTCAGATAAAAAGAAAATCATTGTGCTTGGGTCGGGGCCTAATCGTATCGGGCAGGGAATTGAATTTGACTATTGCTGTGTGCATGGTTTGCTGGCAATAAAAGAATGTGGTTTTGAATCTATCATGATCAATTGTAACCCTGAAACTGTCAGTACCGATTTTGATATGGCCGATAAACTATACTTCGAGCCAGTTTATTGGGAACATCTATGGGAAATAATTGAACATGAAAAACCTGAAGGTGTTATTGTACAGCTCGGTGGACAAACAGCACTGAAACTTGCCGAGAAATTACATGCTAAAGGAATAAAAATCATAGGTACTTCTTATGATAGTCTGGATATTGCTGAAGACCGTGGCCGTTTTAGTGACCGTTTGAAAGAACTAGATATTCCCTATCCTGATTATGGAACAGCCGAAGATGTGGATGAAGCTGTGAAAGTAGCAAACAAAGTAGGCTATCCTGTTTTGGTTCGTCCTTCCTATGTATTAGGCGGACAAAGAATGCGGATTGTCCTGAACGACGAAGAGGTTGAAAAAGCAGTAGTGAGTTTATTGAAGCATTTACCGGGTAATAAAATATTGGTTGACCATTTTCTCGACCGTTGCCAGGAAGCAGAGATTGATGGCATCTTCGACGGAGAAGATTTTCATGTGATGGGTGTGATGGAGCATATAGAACCAGCCGGCATCCACAGTGGTGATAGTAATGCGGTGTTACCTGCTTTCAATCTTACCCCATTGATTGTACATACCATGGAAGAGTATGCTGAAAAAATAGCACGGGATTTAAAAATTCAGGGCTTGATTAATATCCAGTTTGCTATTAAAAATGATAAAGTGTTTGTAATAGAGGCGAATCCAAGAGCATCAAGAACAACGCCTTTCATTGCCAAAGCTTACCAGATACCCTATCTGAATATAGCTACTAAAATAATGATGGGTACACATAAGCTGAAAGACTTTACATTCGAGAAAAAACTAAAAGGGTTCGCCATTAAAGAACCGGTTTTCTCTTTCAATAAATTCCCCGGGGTAAATAAAGAACTCGGCCCTGAGATGAAATCGACTGGTGAAGCAATACGTTTTATAAAAGATTTGAGGGATCCTTACTTCAGGCAGTTGTATAAGGATAGAAGTATGTATTTGAGTAAGTAATCCGAAAGTCAGTAAAGAAAGAAAGTCAGCAAGAACCGCTTTATCAATGAGTGTTTCTTTCGGACTTTCCGGTTTATATAGCTATGCCTCGGCAATACTATTTCTGATAGCATACATTACCAGGCCAACCCTGCTATGTACTTTCAGCTTGTTAAAAAGAGAAGCCCGGTAATCGTCTATAGTTCGGGAGCTTAAAAACATTTTAGCAGCGATGTCTTTATACGAAAGCTCCGTACATGCCCAACGAAGAAATTCCCTTTCCTTCTCATTCAACACAATTTCCTTTTCTTCTTTACCCCCGTCAATATTCAATCCCTTTACTAATTTTTCTGAGATATAGTCTGACAAGTAAAAATTTTTATTGTACAATGTATCCAATGCCTGTTTAAGTTCATCCGGGTCTGTGTTCTTTAATAAATAGCCCTTAGCCCCCAAGCGGAACATTTTTATGATAGTTTTTTCATCGCTCAGCATCGAAAGGGCCAGAATTTTTATCTGAGGATAATTTTTATTTAACCATTGTGCTGTTTCATAGCCGTCCATTTCCGGCATATTCACATCCAGCATTACAATATCCGGAATGATATGTTTTAAAACTGTTGTTTTCAGTTCTTTACCATTACTGGCTTCGAATATTACAGAATAATCATCAAAAGTATTAACCAGCCTTGCCAGTGCATTTCTTAGTAATCCATGATCATCCGCTATTGCAACAGTGATTTTTGTTTTTGTTCTACCCATAACCCTATACTTCGCCCAAAGGTAACTTTATCAGGACAGAAGTACCTGTTCCGGGTTTGCTATCTATCGAAATTTCTGCACCTATAATACCTGAACGGTTATATAAACTTCGAAGACCCACGCCGCTGCCGGGTGTGGTGTTTTGCTTTTTTTCATTTACCATAAAACCAATTCCGTTGTCTTCTATATGCATAATAAAAAGTGCATCTGTATATTTCAAACTAACGTTTAGTACGGTGGCTTTAGCATGTTTCAATGTATTGTTAAGTGTTTCCTGAAACATCCGGAATAAATAAATTGATCGCTGTTCATCAAAAGGATATTCATCACCATCTGTATCAAAATTTACTTTTATTAATCCGGCACTTTCAATAGCATTGAGTTCAAACCAGATTGACTCAACCAGACCCAGATCTTCTATCCGGTCTGTATGTAAACTTTTAGTAAGATTAGAAAGATCCGCAATTGCCTTGTGCAGCACTTGTTGCGAATTCACCACAAGATTATATGCTTTATGTTCCTTCTCCAAAGGAAGTCCTGCCAAAGTGATTTTCACCACTGAAAGCAACTGACCTATATTATCGTGCAGCTCCTGCGCAATAGCTTTAAAAGTATTTTCCTGAATTTCCAGTTGAGATAATAATGCTTCCTTCTCATAAGAATCTTTCATCTGCAGCATTTCTTCTTCCTGCCTGCGCTGTCTTTTTTGATATAAGAAAAGGATAGTGACAATAAACCCAACCAGTAACAGGCCTAATATAATGCCTATAATGATGATGAAATATAGTTCCGGGTTTTGCTGCATAAGAATGCAATGGTAAATAGAGAATATAAAAATATGTTTAATATAGTAATAAGATCTTGAAAATTTTCTCTCACTAATTTAACATGGCCCCAAAAATTGAGAAATGCATATAAAGGGAATCCGCAACAATAGAAAAATAAGAGTCCCGAACAAATCCAAAAGGCGGGATCTGTAGATATTTTTATTGATTTTGGCGAACGAAACAATTCAAAGAAATAGTAGATACAAACCGCAACTATAACTAAACATCCTAATGAATAAGTAACCGTATGAAATGTTTTCATCCCTTGAAAAAAAAGAATATTGCTGATAGATATCAATGCATAAATCAGGCTTCCAATCATGATTATTTTTTTTGCTTTAGCATTACTAATAACTTTTGTAATAAAAAACATATAGAAGCAAAACTCCACTATTGTAAAGAAATTATATATAAAATAATTGTTTTTCCCAATATTTCCAATGTAAGAACCTACAAATTCCGCTAATAGTGTTGCAAATAAAAACGGTGGGAATAATTTTAAATATAAATAGTTTTTATTTGAATAAACAATCAGGCTAACAATAAAGCTAAGAGCTATAAAATAAACATATAAAAACAAGAATGGCATATCTGAATGTATTGCTTTTAAAAATAATAAAAAAACCTCTCTTGATGAGAGGTTTGATGCTACAATTATAAATAATGGAGCTTTGTTAAACAATTACAATTCCATCCTCTCCTTTATCAACGATTGTAATCCCTATACCACCAAAATCATCTTCAGGCTTACAGAAAGGCGGGCAAAGGTGTCCTGCATTATAAGCCAGTATAGTATTCTCTTTTTCACTGCTTATATAAAGGTCTTTATTAACCGACCCGTTAGCCGTTTCTTTATTTTTTGTGGCCACCAGCACAATTGTCTGTCTGTCTGCATACAAGGGCTGAGGTGCATGTTCTTTGCCATAAGCACCGAAATACATTTTTATTCCATCCCCGCCATTCTCTTTTACTTTTTCCAGGAACTCTTCCAGTTCTTCCACACTATACCACACACTAAGTGAATCTTCTTTGCCGATATGTTTGGAGTTATTTGCCCAGCGTTCTTTTTTGTAATTACTGATTACAGTATTTACATGGTCCGTATTAACGAGTTTACCAACCTTTACTGATTTTACCTGAGTTTTGAACATAGCTTTAAGTTTTATTGTTGTTTAATGAAATACTTCCTGATAAAGCTAAGATGTGAACAAAAGAAAGCACATCTATAAATTAAAGTCAGTCAACTAATTACAAATTAAATATATTTGTATTTTGAAGATTGTCAGGCATTAAGGTGGTTTTACAGTCCATAAAACCGTGAATTTTTCACTAAAAAACCGTACAAAAAAGAAAAAGCAACCGGTGAAAAAAAGGCAAAAAATGGGGAAGAAAATGACACTCCCACTGCGTGATTCACTTTCTTAATTTTTCCAGATAAAAAGGAGACTATTTTTCAGTAGTACAAAAAATAATAAATCGTATTCTCATCCCGTAATAACTTTCATTTACGAATAAGGAAATTCAATCTATTATCCTCCAATTGCAAAATGTAAACAGTGGCGAACCCTGATTTGGCAGGGCCGTGTACGAAATGCTGGATGAAGTGGATGAAAAGAAAGCATTCAATAAACCTAATACCTTAGAACATTCGCTGATTGAACTGCTTTATCACATGATTACATGGGCTGACTTTACATTGAAGAGAATAGAAAAAGATAAAATAAATGACTTAGCCGCTGCTGAAGAACTGGATTGGCGAACAATAAACCTCAAAGTGCATACCTGGAAAAAAGGCCTGGCAGAGTTTAAAGCCATCCATAAAAAGATTATAGCCCTACTGAAAAAGAAAGACGATAGTTTTCTGCAAGAGAACGTTGACTATCGCAAATACGATTTTCAGTTTTTGCTGAATGGATTGATACAACATAGTATTTATCATCTTGGGCAAGTAGCCTGTCTCAATAAAATGTTATCCTGATATACCGGAAAGTGGTATTTTTTGTAGTTAACAAGCTATGTATCTTTTCCGCATGGCTGGTTATGGCTCTCATTTCTGGAAAAAGGCTCCGTTCGTTAAACTACTGCTTGCTTTAATAGCCGGCATTATTATACAATGGAATTTTCAGTTAGCCAGCACAACATGGTGGGTAGTCTTACTGTGTTCTTTCATCATTCTTATTGGCTTCTTCTTTATTCCTTTCTTTAATCGTTATAAGCTTGGTTTTATCAGTGGTTTTGCTACGGGTATTCTTTTCTTGTCGGCTGGTGCATTGCTGTCATGGCATAAAGACATTCGAAATAACGGTAGCTGGCTGGGAAATTTTTATAAAGAAAAAGATGGATTGGTTGTTACACTGCTTGAACCACCCGTAGAGAAAACAAAATCCATTAAAGCCAATGCTTCGGTTAGTTATCTATTACAAAATGGCAAAGCTATTCCCGTAAAAGGAACAATTATTTTATACTTTAAAAAAGATTCATCGCTGCAATTGAGCTATGGCTCACAGGTGATTTTAAAAAAGCCCTTGCAGGAAATAAAAAACTCCGGCAACCCCGGCGGGTTTGATTATAAACGCTATGCACTTTTCCTGGGCATTACTCACCAGGTATATTTAAAGCCGGAAGAATTTACGGTACTGAATGAAAAGAAAGAAAAATGGTTAGATAAATTTATTTATACCAGTCGTGACTGGGTGCTGAATATTCTACGAAAAAATATTACAGGAGAAAAAGAATTAGGATTAGCCGAGGCCTTATTGATTGGTTACAAAGATGACCTCGACCAGTCATTAGTACAATCCTACACCAACACCGGCGTAGTGCATATCATTGCCATCTCCGGCTTGCATCTCGGATTAATTTATTGGTTGCTGGGGCTTTTGTTCAAACCATTGAAGAAAAGGAAACGAATAAGCTGGTTGCGACCCGTTTGTATTATTACCGGCTTATGGGTATTTAGTTTGCTGGCCGGGGCACAACCGTCCATTCTTCGTTCGGCATTAATGTTTACTTGTATTGTACTCGGAGAAAATCTATCAAAGAAAACGTCCATTTATAATACAATGGCGTTGTCCGCTTTTATACTATTATGTTTTAATCCATACTGGTTGTGGGATGTAGGTTTTCAGTTATCCTATGCAGCGGTACTAAGTATTATTATTTTTATGCAGCCGGTATACAATTGGTTTTATATCAAGAATAAGCTACTTGACTTTATCTGGAAACTGAATGCCGTAACGATAGCTGCGCAAATACTTACCGTGCCATTAAGTATTTATCATTTTCATCAGTTTCCTGGTTCGTTTATGCTGACAAATTTTCTGGCCGTCCCATTATCCAGTGTTATACTGATGGGAGAAATATTACTTTGTGTTATTTCATTCATCCCGGCAGTGGCATTATTAGTGGGCAAACTACTTAGCTGGCTTATCTGGGTAATGAATACGTATATCCAAAAAATTGAAACGCTACCTTTCTCTTTATGGGATGGATTGCAGATTACTATTCTGCAAGCTAGCCTGTTATTCTTTGTGGCAACAGGAATAAGTTACTGGCTGATGGAAAAATCGAAAACAGCATTGAGGTTTGGGTTATTTGCACTGCTTGGTTTTGTTGCGCTACGTTCTTATTCTTTTATACAAGCCAACGAGCAACAAAAAATAATTGTGTACAATGTGCCGCAGAAAAGAGCCATTGATATTATTGATGGAAGGAATTATTCTTTTGTTGGCGACAGTGATTTACTGGCCAATGATTTTCTCCGAAACTTTCATCTGAAGCCTTCAAGGATACTGTACCGGATGAATGCTGCTGAAACAATTCCCGGACTATCGGTGGTTGACGATTATATCAATTATAATGGCAAACATATTTTGCTGGTTGATAAAGCAGTTTCTTTTGCTTCGCAAGAAAGTAAACCCATTATTGATCTGTTGGTTATATCAAAAAACTCAAAATTATATATGGCGAAACTGGCACAAACACTGGATATAAAACAAGTAGTTTTTGATGGTTCTGTACCTGCGTGGAAAACTAACTACTGGAAAAAAGATTGCGACTCACTGCATATTCCCTGGCATGATGTGACGATAAAGGGGGCTTTTGTGATGAAGATGAATTAGGTTAGTTTTGCGCCTTCCAATGATTTCCTGCCTGTTAACCAATTAATTTATGAACAAGAAGATTCAATCGGCACTTATTTCTGTTTTTTACAAAGATGGATTGGAGAACATAGTACAACTGCTGGCAGATAACGGCGTAACGATTTACAGCACCGGCGGCACACAAACTTTTATTGAAAAACTGGGACTGAAAGTAGTACCTGTAGAAGACCTGACGACTTATCCTTCTATACTCGGCGGCCGGGTAAAGACGCTGCACCCTTCGGTGTTTGGCGGCATACTGGGTAAAAGAGATGATGATATCCATGTGCAGGAAATGAAACAATACAATATCCCGGAAATTGACCTGGTGATTGTAGACCTGTACCCGTTTGAAGAAACAGTGGCAACAACTACGGATGAAAAATCAATTATCGAAAAAATTGACATCGGTGGGCCTTCGATGATAAGAGGTGCGGCAAAAAATTTCAACCATGTATTGGTGATAGCGGCGAAAAAAGATTATGCGGAACTGGAAGAGTTGCTGAAAGACCAAAATGCTACCACAACGCTGGAGCAACGAAAATCATTTGCTGCCAAAGCCTTTGAAGTGGTGGCACATTATGATGTGGCGATTGCAAAATATTTCAATCCATCTGAATCATTATACTTTTTAGAATCCATTACCAACCCCAAAACAATGCGTTATGGTGAGAACCCGCATCAGTCTGGGGTGTTTTATGGTGATTTGACAAAACTGTTTGACCAGTTGAACGGTAAAGAGCTTTCGTATAACAACCTGGTTGATGTAGATGCAGCGATGCAGTTGATAAGAGATACAGCCCCCCCGCCCCCAAAAGGGGGGATCTCGGATTCCGATAATAAAAAAATATCTACTGCAAACACAGACTCTAAGAACCCTCCTTCGGAGGGCAGGGAGGCCGTATTTGCAATAATAAAACATACCAATGTGTGTGGAGTTGCTCAACGTAATTCTATAAAGGAAAGTTGGGATGCTGCATTAGCTGGCGATCCTGAAAGTGCATTTGGCGGTGTGCTGGTTTGCAACGGCACTATTGATAAAGCAACTGCGGAAGCTATCAATGAAATTTTCTTTGAAGTATTGATTGCTCCTTCTTTTGATGAAGATGCACTGGTAATTTTAAAATCGAAGAAGAACAGGATATTGTTAAGGCTTAAGACACAAGGCGCAAGTCTTCCATCCGAAATGTACAAATCGCTTTTGAATGGCGTATTAGTACAGGGAACAGATGAAGGCAACTTTACTGAATGGAAAGAAACTGGTGGAAGAGAAACGACAGCAGCAGAAAAAGCAGATTTAATTTTTGCCAATTTAGTTTGCAAGCATTTAAAATCAAATGCTATCGCCTTAGTAAAAAATAAACAACTGATTGGTAAAGGCTGCGGACAAACCAGCCGGATTGATTCACTTCGGCAGGCCGTGGAAAAAGCAAAGCAATTTAAATTTAATTTAAATGGTGCGGTAATGGCCAGTGATGCGTTCTTTCCTTTTAGTGATTGTGTGCAACTGGGACATGAAGCTGGCATTA
>JANMFO010000072.1:0-3295 GCA_031374245.1 Chitinophagaceae bacterium
AAAAGTTTAGAAACCTTATTTATCCGGATGGAAAGACATGCGGATAGTGCTTTGAAAATTGCTACTGCATTACAAAATCATCCGCAATTGGCAGGAGTAAAATATCCTTTTCTCGAAACACATCCGCAATATGCTATTGCTAAAAAACAAATGAGTAATGGAGGTGGTATTGTAACTTTTGAACTAAAAGGCGGTATAGAAACCGGTAGGAAATTTTTAAATGCCCTGCAAATGTTGTCAATGACTAATAATCTTGGTGATAGTAGAAGCATTGCATCACATCCTGCCAGTACCACACATTCTAAATTAACGGACGAAGAAAGACAAGCGGTGGGAATTACTCCAGGTCTTATCCGTATCTCTGTGGGATTAGAACATCCGGAAGATATTCTGAATGATATCAAACAGGCATTAGAGAAATGCTAATGAAGAGAAAATTACATCTTTCTCCACTTGGTTAATTGCTGTAAAGTTGCCCGTAAATCTTTCGGCAGCTCAGCGGTCAATTCTTTTTTCTCACCTTGCAGAGTAGTGAATGTTAATTGGTAGGCATGCAAGGCTAATCTTGCCATCAATGGTCGTTCTTCTAACACATCTTTTGCTAACTTAAATTTTTTCTTCTTGAGTGAAGAAAGTAATAAAGGTTTTCCATCTCCATAGATTGTATCACATACAATCGGGTGGCCAATCTCTTTCATGTGTACCCTTATCTGGTGAGTACGTCCGGAATGTATCTGAAACTGCATCCAGGAATAAATGCCAAAATCTTCCATTACTTCATAATCCGTCAGCGATTCTTTGCCTCTTTGATTGACAATCATTACTCCACGCTGCACCATGTTTTCTGCCAATGGCAGATTAATACTTCCTTTCTTTTCACTTGGAGAACCAATCACTAACCCGGCATAAATTTTCTTCGTTAACCTTCCTTCAAACTGTAAGGATAAATGTTTATGTGTTGCTTCATTCTTTGCAAATACAATCAAGCCGCTGGTATCTCTGTCCAGCCGGTGAACAGTAAATATCTTCCCGTATTTTTCCTGCAATAAATTTTTTAATGAAACTTCTTTTCCTTCACGATCGGGAATAGATAATAAACCGGATGGTTTATTCAACGCAATAAAATCATCATTCTCAAAAATTAGTAGCTCCGAAATTTTCATTGTATTAATCTGTGTCAATTTGTGTTAATCAGTGGCTAAACCAAATTGCATTGCCAAAGGCAATCAATTGTATTGATCAGCGTCAATCCGCATTAATATGTGTAATCTGTGGTCTACTTTCCTTTTCCAAAATGCTTCAGGTCTCTCACTTCTTTCTCAGAAAGAAAACGAAATTTACCTCTCTCAATATTTTTCTTTGTCAATCCGGCAAATATTACCCGGTCAAGACCTTTGACATCATAACCTAACGCTTCAAATATGCGGCGAACAATACGGTTACGACCGCTATGAATTTCCACCCCCACCTGTGTTTTATCTTTTATATCTGCATAGGCCAGCACATCCACACTGGCAGGTCCATCTTCTAATGTTACACCGCTCAGTATTTTGTCAAAATCTTTTTTTACTAATTCTTTATTAAGGGTAACATGATAAACCTTTTTTATCTCATTGCTTGGATGCGTAAGCTTTTGTGCCAGTTCTCCGTCATTGGTTAATAGTAAAACACCGGAAGTGTTTCTATCAAGACGTCCAACTGGATACACTCTTTCAGTAGTGGCTTTACCGATTATGTCTAAAACAGTTTTTCTGTTCTGTGGGTCATCAGTAGTAGTTATATAATCTTTTGGCTTATTAAGTAAAATGTAAACCAGGTTTTTAGCAAGGAATGCTTTTTTATTGTTCACATTTATATCATCGGTTGGCAAAACTTTAAACCCCGGTTCTGTTACCACTTTACCATTTACCTTTACCATTCCTTTTTTTACCAGCTCAGCTGCTTCCCGGCGGCCACTGATACCCGAATGGGCAATAAATTTATTCAACGGCATTTGTGCCGAAGTTTCCTTTCTGGCATGTATAATAGGAGTTGGTGCTGAACTGACAACTGCCCCACTGCTTCTTACAGCAGATTGCTGTGCCCGGACTTCTGCCTTCTTTTTATTAAAAAACTCTTCCTTTTCTTTCTTGTATTTTCTTTTTTCCTGCTTGAATTGTTCTTTGATAGCAGCGTTACTTTTCTTGGGTTTGAATTTGTCGAAATGACTTTCTTTCTTTTTCATGTGTAGTAGTTTGCTGTTTTACAACAGTAGTGAGCGGCGAAGATAAGGAATATAAAAAAGCCCTGCTTTCGCAAGGCTTTTACTTCAATATCAGTAGTTGCTTAAATCGTTTTGTTTGTTTCTTTTTTCTCTATTCTTCCTTCCATTCTTTTATGACCTGATTCTTTTAATTTCTTCAGTTGTTCTTCTGTCAACACTGACTTCATATTTTCTTTCTGCTTTTTGCCCAACTCTTTCATTTGCTCTCTCTTTTGCTCATCGGTCAGCGATTTGTTTTCACGGATGGCTTTCATATCGGCAGCCACACTGGCACGGCTTTTTTCCAACTTTGCAGCTTGTTCATCGCTCAGGCCTAATTCTGTTTTCATTCTTGTGCCCCTTTCTTTACCCATCGCTTCATGCTTAGCCCTGCCTTCCGTTTTTATGTTTTCCAGCTTTGCCTTTTGCTCTTTAGTAAGAATCTTTTCTGTTTTCTCTTTATTTTCCTTTCTAAGAGCTTCCATTTTCATCCTGGATTCTTTCACTGTAATGCCATCATTCTTCTTCAATTCTTCCAATTGTTTACGGAAAGTTTCCCGCTGTGTTTTGAATTGTGCTTTTTGTTCTTCTGTTAAGTTCAATGCTTTCATGTCCATACCAGCACCATGACGGCCTTTCATTCTTTCATGATGTACTGGTCTGTCAGTTTTTCTTTCTGGTATTTCCTGTGCTTGCACGGCAATCACCATTGACAATACCAATGCGGATAAGATTATTCTTTTCATAATTTTAAATTTTTGTTTTGGACGCCGGTGGAGTTCTGAAACTTTCGGTTTGTCTGCTAAAGCTTTGCAAAAGCAGGCGGTCCTTGCTATAAATAAATTGACGGACTACAGACCCGGCAGCAGGCAACGGGTTTAATGGAAGTAAGAAAATCTTCGTAAATGGTGTAAATACAGGATTAGAGGCTAATCCTTATTGGCCAATTGTCCGCAGGCAGCGTCTATATCTTTTCCCCTGCTTCTTCTTAGCCTTGCATTTACCCGGTTCTTACTCAGGTAATCGATAAAGGCTTCCACCTTATCTTCTTCG
>JANMFO010000086.1:0-22567 GCA_031374245.1 Chitinophagaceae bacterium
CGGCCTTCCCGCAAAGGCGGGACAAGTTATGTGTAAATGGACTGGGCGTTTAAAAGCATTACAAATTAATTATCTTTAGTACCGGGCTTGCGATAATATATTCGTTGGCTGTAACCAAGTCTAAAAAACACTTTCATATGGGTAAATTGGCAGTAATAAAAACCAAACAAACTTCAGATAGTGTTGCTGACTTTCTTGATAGTATTACAGTGGAGCAGAAACGTAAAGACAGCAACGTCATTCTTAAAATGATGGAAAAAGCGACAAAGGAAAAGCCGAAAATGTGGGGCAGTTCCATCATCGGTTTTGGAAATGTACGCTATAAAAGTCCTGCCACCGATAGAGAAGTAGATTGGTTCAAAATTGGTTTTTCTCCACGGAAAGCTAATTTAACCGTATACCTTTTTTTCAGGACGAGTCAGTGCATATCCAAGCTTTGGTTTCGGCGGACGGAATTCTGCCAGGCAGTAGTTCTAAACTTAGGCTTTTAGTTATAAATTTAGCTTCAGTTCCGGGCAGACAGTTGATTAATTCCCCAACTGCACAAAGCCTCGAACCTTGTGGCCAATTGGAATTGACTAGTCTGTATTTACAGCTTATCAGGCAAAATTTTTGATTCAACAGAAAAAAAATGCTAAAAAAAATTCATCACCTTGCAATAATTTGCTCGAACTATGAAGCTTCAAAAAAGTTTTACATAGATATACTTGGCTTACAGGTAATCAGGGAAATTTATAGACAGGAAAGGGAATCCTATAAACTCGACCTTTCATTAAATGGTCATTACATCATAGAACTATTTTCATTTCCAAACCCACCAAACAGACCATCGAAACCCGAAGCAACCGGACTTCGCCACCTGGCTTTTGAAGTAGATGATTTAGAGAGCATAATTTCTCATCTTGAAAATCATCATATTAAAGTTGAACCAATCCGAACTGACGAAATCACCAAAAAGCGCTTTACATTTACATCTGACCCAGACAAATTACCAATAGAATTTTATGAGATATAAAAATGGTATTTTTTACCCATGTTGGTCTTCCCAAAAAAAGCATCACGCCGTTGCTGTGTGTTGTGGGTTGGCATAGCCGCATGGCATAGTTCGACAAGCTCTCTACCACCAGCAACAGAACTATAAGAAACCCTAACTTATTTCTTTAAAATATGCAGCCGATAATAACTGAATACCCAGCTTATTTTACCGCCACCAACCTGTAAGCAGAACAAAAAAAAATATTAGGCTTTTACCTGTCTGCCCAATAATCAATTACTAAAACTTTGTCCAAAAAGGGTTTTAGTATTTCTACAAACGCTTTATGGGCTGGGTGTGGCAGATAAATTTCCCGGTCAGCTTCACTTTTAAAGCTTACAAAAAAACAATGTGTAAAGCTCTGGTTTAAATCTTCAGGGCTGTTGTTCTTACCCCATTCAAAAGCGGTTATTTGTTTTATTTTCTCAGGCAAGCCTTTAAAGGCCATTTCTACTTTTTGTATATCAGCTGCTGATGCAGTGTCTATAAATTTAAATAAAACTACATGACGCAGCAATTTGCCTCTATGCGGCTGGATATTTTGTGCTGTAGCTATATTTACGGCAGTTACCAGTACCAGCAAAACGGATAAAATATTTTTCATAATTTTTTTTACAAGATAGGGAAATTCCAAAATCATTCGTTTGCAAACGCAACCTTGTACAGTTGTTTGATAAAATTTTCTTTCCGGCCGTGTTTTTCCAAACTTATCGATTCGTAGCTGGTGTCTCACAACCTTGCAATATGTGACAAATGAAACCGGCGTTTAAAAGCATCACGAATTAATTACCTTTAGTAACGGGCTTGAAGCTATACATTAATTCGGCACAACCAATTTTAATAAAAATATCAACATGGGTAAATTAGCAGTAATCAAAACCAAGCAAACTTCGGATAGTGTTGCTGACTTTCTTGATAGTATTACAGTGGATCAGAAACGTAAAGACAGCCACGTCATACTTAAAATGATGGAAAAAGCTACGAAGGAAAAGCCGAAAATGTGGGGCAGTTCCATCATCGGTTTTGGAAATGTACGATATAAAAGTCCGGCCAGCGGCAGAGAAGTAGATTGGTTCAAAATTGGTTTTTCTCCACGCAAAGCTAATTTAACCGTATACCTTATCGATATGAAACGGCATGCAGACGCATTGCCAAAATTAGGCAAACACAAGATCGGTGGCGGTTGTTTGTATATCAATAAACTTGAAGATGTTGACATCAAAGTTTTTGAAAAAATGATTGCTACCGCAGCAAAATAAAATACCATGAAAAAAACTGAATTTTTAGCTAATCGTCTTCGTGAAGTACTGCTCAGCGGGAAATGGATTGCGAATACAAATTTCAAAGAGCAAATTGAAAGCATAAATTGGAAGCAGGCCACCCAAAAAGTTGACAGCTTAAATACCATTGCTTTACTCACTTTTCATATAAACTATTACCTGCAGGGACTTCTTCAGGTCTTTAACGGTGGCCCACTTGAAATAAAGGATAAATACAGTTTTGACCTTCCGGAAATTAAGTCAGAAAGCGATTGGAATAAATTACTCAGTAGTTTTTTAAGCAATGCCGAAATGTTCGCCAACCAGGTGGCACAAATGGATGAGAGTATGTTAGACCAACCCTTTGTAGAGGAAAAATATGGAAGCTATTTAAGAAACATTGAAGGAGTTATTGAACACAGTTATTACCATTTAGGGCAAGTTTCCCTTATTAGGAAAATGATACTTCTTAACAAATCATAAAAAGTGAGGGACAAATATACAATGCGTGCAACGTAATGATTCCACCCTGTGTCAGCAATAAAAAAAGAATGAATGAAAAAAAATATATATTCCCTTTGTCTGCTTTTCATATTATGGCTGACATCCGGTTGTGAAAAAGAAGATAAACCGGTTGATGATTGTATTTCTACCCACTCTGTTACCAATACCAGCAAACAAGCAGAAGATGATGCATTGTTAACCGAATTGTCAACAGAAATCTATGGCCTCTCAGGCTCAGCTACCTGTCAGAGGGCTAATCTATGGGGTATTGCATCCATCGGCGTTAAACCATGTGGTGGCCCTGCTGCATACATTCCTTATCGCCTGGAAATAGATGTGGACTGTTTTTTGAAAAAAATAAATCACTATACACTGCAAACTGAAAAATATAATAAAAAGTACGGCCTCATTTCTGATTGTTCCGTACTGACGCCGCCCAAAGCTGTATCCTGCCAAAGCGGAATTCCTGTTTTTGTTTATTAAAATGGTATTTATTCCCTTAGTTCTTAGACTCAAACAAAGCCGTTACCATCATGCTGCCTTCCCGCAGTGGTGGTTGTTTTTTCTTCACCAACAACAGGAATAACGGAGTTTCTTATTTAACTTTAAGACTCATAAAACAAAAATATGCTTACTGCCATCAACCCTAAGCTACCCATGCGTAATAAAGCTATTACAAGGGATTTCTATTTAAATCATTTAAATTTTAGGGAATTGGGCAGTACTGACTACGATGAATACCTGATGATAGAGAAAGACGATATTGAAATTCACTTTTTTGAGTTCAAAACATTGGATCCAAAAGAAAATTACGGACAAGTTTACATCAGAACGGATGATATTGATGGGTTTTACCAAACATTGCTGGACAAAAAAATAGCTATACATCCGAATGGCCCTTTGCAAATAAAGCCCTGGCAACAAAAAGAATTCTCCTTATTGGACCCTGACAATAATCTGTTGACTTTTGGACAAAGTTTATTGTGAACTATTTTTAAGCAGAAAACAAATACTATTTATGAAATCAGAGTTAATTCAAACTTTACATCCACAAGCCGATAAGACAAATAAAAAAATCTCTCTGGAAAAATACAATTTCATAAGAGAAAACATAGTAGCGATTTTAAAGAAAGCTGAACTAACTCATACGGAGCTTATGGAAGAATTGTATGCAAGAGTAAAAAATAATTTTGAAGGTGGGGTGCAATGGTATGGAGAAACAGTGAAACTTGATTTGGAAGCAAGAAAACTAATCGAACGGACTAAAACCAAACCAGAAAAATATAAATTAAAAAAAACAAAACCCTAAGATTCGACTTGCTTCTTACTACTGGATTTTTCAATTTTTTTTTGTAACCGGAGTCTTACTTCATTGCCTTTCCCACCATTGCGGAAGCACTGGTACACAAGCCTTCTGACACTCACCCGGGAAACATAGTTTTGTTTTCAAAAATTGTCGCTGTTACTGGTATTTTTTTTACTTTCTTACCGAACATTTACATTGTTTAACTGTTTAATTACCACCACCAGTTATTTTAAACAAAAAATGAACTTTTTTCCCTCAAAAGCATTCTATCGAGGCATGCTTCAACTAATTAACTTTAAAAAAGTATAAATAAATGAGACGGGTTTTATTCTTATCTCTGGCTTTGTGTGCTATTCTAATTTCATATGCTCAAACTACAGGAAGCATTACAGGTTTTGTAGTAGATAAGTCTACACAACAACCCCTTGAAGGCGCCTCCATAAAACTGGATGGTACTGCAAAAGGAGCTATTGCAGATAGTTTAGGCAAATTCAGGATTGCCAGTATCCCGGTAAAAAGCTACAATCTTGAAATAAGTAAAATTGGTTACAAAACATTTACACTCTATAATATTGTTATTAACAGCGGAAATGAAAATAACTATACAATCGAACTGGAGCTGAGTGCCACTTCGTTAACCGAAGTAGTCATCAAAGCAAACAAAAGAACAGTACGGGCTGCCACTTTGGAAACGCCTTTAAGTGTACAACGTTTAACAAGCGAAGAAATCAAAAGCAATCCCGGTGGCAATTTCGACATCAGCAAAGTAATACAGACCCTGCCCGGCGTAGGTGGTGGTCAGCAGGGCGGCAGTTTCAGGAACGATATTATTATCCGCGGTGGTGCACCTAATGAAAATGTATTTTATTTAGATGGCATCGAAGTGCCGGTCATTAACCACTTTCAGACACAGGGCAGCAGCGGCGGGCCGCAGGGAATTTTAAACGTAAGTTTTATTGAAGATGTAAAATTGAGTTCCTCAGCTTTTGATGCCCGCTATGATAATGCATTAAGTTCTGTATTTCAGTTTAAACAAAAAAATGGTAACCCCAATCAATTCCAGGGTAATATCAGGTTGAGTGCTACTGAAGCAGCATTAACACTGGAAGGCCCTTTGTCAAAAAATAAGAAAACAACTTTCCTGGCATCGGCACGGCGTTCTTACCTGCAGTTGTTATTTCAAGCACTTGATTTGCCTATCCGTCCCAACTTCTGGGACTTTCAAACAAAAGTTACTCATCAGATTAATAAAAAAACAACACTTACTTTTCTGGGGATAGGAGCAATTGATGAATTCCGTTTTGAAGCCCCTAAAGAAGCTACTCCGGAAAAATTATATACCATCAACTCCAATGTTTTAGTAAATCAATGGAACTATACTATCGGAGCCTCGTTAAAAAGAAATATTCCCAATGGTTTTTGGAATCTGTCATTGAGCCGTACTGATTTTAATAATGATATTGAAAAGTATGAGGACAATCAAAACCCAACGGCTGCCAATAAATCGCTGGATATTGTAAGTGCCGAAAAAGAAACCAAACTCCGGTTTGACGTAAATAAAAATCGTAATGGCTGGAAAATAGCTTATGGTGTTTCCTCTCAATTAGCGGATTATTCTAATACTACATTCAGCGTAATCCGTAAAGAAGTTCGTGATGGCGGCGGTGCCATTGTACAACCGGCTGTAAGTGCAAATTTCATCAGCCCGTTAAAATCTTTTTTAAGATTGGGTGCTTTTATACAGGCAGGTAAACGTTTTGCCGCAAATCGTCTTGGTATCAGTGCCGGCATCCGTACTGATATGAATACATTTACTACAGATGGTATGAATGGTTTGCAAACTTTATCGCCACGTATCTCTTTTAGCTATGTGTTGGCAGATAAATGGACCTGGAATTTATCTGCAGGCACCTATTATAAAATTCCGCCTTATACCATTCTTGGATTTGCCGACAATAATAATGTGTTGGTAAATAAAAATGCAAAGTATCAACGCAGCAACCACTATACTACAGGATTTGAATATTTGCCCGATGATGGATTACGTTTTACGTTAGAAGGGTTTTATAAACAATACAGCAATGTGCCTGTATCAAATCGTAATGGTATTTCATTGGCAAATCTTGGTACAGATTTTACCTTGCTGGGCAACGAAGCAGTAACAACCAATGGAAAAGGCAAAGCTTATGGCGTTGAATTTTTTGTACAAAAGAAGCTCACAAAGAATTTCTTTGGCATTTTTTCTTACACCTTTTACAGGAGTCTTTATTCGGGCAGAGATGCAAAATTTATAGCCAGTAGCTGGGATAATCAGAATTTGCTAAGTATTACATGGGGTTATAAATTTAAACGTAACTGGGAGCTTGGTTTAAAATTCCGCTACCAGGGTGGTTCGCCTTATACACCCTTTGATGAAACAGTATCAAGATTAAATTATTTATCGCAGGGTGTGGGTACTTTAAACTACGCACAAATTAATACGAATCGTCTTACCGGATTCAACAGCAGCGATGTACGTATAGATAAAAAATGGAACTTCCGGAAAACAACCATTGATTTATTTTTAGATGTTTCCAACTGGTATGTGGCAAAAAACCCTGCTATACCAGAATATACTTTTAAAAGAAATGCAGCGAATACCGCTTTTGAAACAACCGATGGTTTTCCCATTAAATCCGATGGCAGCAATGCCATACCAACAAGGGTAAAAAATGATGACCCGTTTGTAACGCCAACAATAGGATTTATTATTGAGTTTTAAAGGAACATAAGAAGAGACGAAGATTTTACTAACATTACAACATTTACATCGTTGTTGGTGTATTCAGCTTCCGAACCATTTTTTACCAACAACATGAATAGCGGAGTTTCGTACTTATCATAAAGAACCGATACAGATAAAATATGAATAAATGAAAATAAGGGTAACTGCTAATTACTCCACCCTCTTCATTCTTGAAAAAGGATAACCAGCACAACCCTTCTTTGGATTTTGCCGGTCGGCCTGTATTTTAGTTTCTGCTTCGGTATCGGTGGCAGCATTATATACCGTTAAGCAAAAGCCCCATAGAAAGGGTTCCATCTTTTCAAAAGACATATAATCTATCCGGGTATACAAACCAGCTTCACTGGGATTGTTTTTATCATTGCGGGCAATAAGGTATTGCTCTTTGATGTTCCATTTAATAATATGATAATTGATGCCACTGTGCTGTGTCCATAAGGTGTCAGTAACAGTATAGCGAATACCATAATCATCCATAAAATTACCCAGCACATGGGCGGGGATAGAATCAGTAACCAGTTTTACAGTACTGCATTCACCTTTATGTGCAATGGAAATAAAAAGAATGACTAAGGCAGTTGTTAGTTTTTTCATTTGCTATGGCCTGTTATGTATTTAAAAGTATAACAGCTCAGCGCCATAAAGATAACTAAGGAATGCTTATTCCGCAGTGAAGCGATATCCTACCCCGTGGATTGTTTCAATAGAAACTGTGGGTTCTGTTTGCAAGTGTCTTCGTAATCGTGTTATAAACACATCCATACTCCTTCCAAGAAAGAAATCATTTTTACCCCACACATTAGATAGTATCTCTTCCCGCTTCAATACCATGTTGGGATGTAAACAAAGAAATTCAAGTAACTCTTTTTCCCGTTGTGTTAAGGAAATAGTTTCGTTGCTGCTTTTTAATTGCAATTCCGCCGGTACAAAAACAAAGCGGCCTATCTTATGGGTTGATGGGCTTCCCTGTACAAACATCTTATTCCTTCGCAAAAAGACATTGATCCTTGACAGCAGTTCTTTCATGCTGAAGGGCTTTACAACATAATCATCTGCACCGGCAGCAAACCCTTTAAGCTTATCCTCTTCCAGCGACTTGGCCGTCAAAAAAAGAATAGGCACCACATCACTTTTCTGCCTTATTTTCCGGGCAACAGTAAAACCATCTTTGTATGGCATATTTACATCAAGGATACAGAGGTCAGGATTTTTTTTCTGATAATACTCCCATGCCACTTCGCCATCCGGGCAGTTAATCACATCAAACCCGGCTTCTTCCAGGTTATCCCTGATAATAAAACCTAATTGCAAATCATCTTCGGCCAGTAATAATTTAATTTTTTGCTCCATTGCTAGCTATTTTGCTGACAAGACAGTTCCACTATAAAACTGCTTCCCTTGCCGGGTGAACTTTCAATTTTTATTTTTCCGCTATGCGCATGTAAAATGGTTTTTACAAATGCCAATCCTAATCCAAAGCCTTTTGTGGTATAAATATCTTCTCTTTGTATTCTGTAAAATTTTTTGAATAGTTTCTTTATTTCTTTTTTTTCGATACCGGTACCATTATCTGTTATCGATAAAATCAAGCTGCCATTATTATTTTTTGTGGCAATAGAAATAACTGGTTGCCTTGAATATTTTATAGCGTTATCCAGCAGGTTAATAATAACGATTAACAGGTAATCCCTGTCAGCCAGTAGCGTTGGGTTAGTGGCTTTCAATTCATAATTGAATTGAGCTTTCTTTTCGCTAATCAATGAGCCTAGGTGAACAATAGCATCCCTTATTAGCTGGTGAATATCCACCATTTCCTTTTTTAAATGCAGTTTCCGGGATTCTGTGTAAGCAAATTGCAGCAACTTATCTATCTGGCTGTGCAGGTAATTGGCCTGGTAGTCTACAATGTCAGCATAGGTAGCCAGCTTTTCCGGCTTTTGAATAATATTTTTATTCTTTAATACCTCTGCGGCAAGGCTGATAACAGCCACCGGTGTTTTAAACTCATGAGTGAAATTATGAATGAAGTCCTTTTGCGTTTCATTCAGGAATTTTTGGCGGTAGAAATAATACAGCCCTGCGCCAAAGAGTAATAACACTATCAGCAACAAAGCACTGCTGACAATCCAGAAATTCATCTGTGATAGTATGTATTGCTGGCGGTTGGGAAAATAGAGAGCAACATAATCATACCGTTTTGTCAACAGTGGCAACCCGGTTTTTATTTTTTCTTTTGTTCCTGCAGATGTCAGCAAGGTTGTATAAATATATTTATTGGAAGCAGCACTGTAAATACCCAACTGGCAATTGGTAAAAATTGAAAAGTCTTCCAGTTCATATTGGAGGTAGCTGGTAAGTGTATCGTTATTCACCGGCAAACTGATATGCACAAGGTATACATGCGATTCCGGCTTTTCAATCAGCTCATTAAGGTGTGCAGAATTGTAGGCTGTAATTTCAAGATCTTCATATAAGCCACGAATAACTTTTACTACACTGCGATCAAATTCCTTTTGTTCGAAACGATACACTTTCTTCAACCAGGCCAGTTGAAAAACAAGAATGGTGGCAATTATCAATGTACTGATAAAGATGCCCAGCCTGATAGTAGAAGATCGTATAAAAAATGATGCCATGATAACTAATCAGTGTAAAGGTCAATGGGTTCTGTAAAAGTATTCTGTTAACCTTGGTTAAAAGATAGTTAATAGGCTATCAGGAAATAATAAAGACGGCCCCATTGCAAAGACCGCCTTTAACCGAACCACTGTAACACCAGTTACTGTTTTTTAGCCTTTGGCTTTGTCATTTTATGATGACGTTTTCTTGTAATAGCAGTAGCTTTTGTTGCCGTTGCTTTATTAGTAGTTTTCATCGGGATCACACTGGTTGTCTTGCTGATGGGCCTGGCAGCAACCGTTGTTTTACTTACTGCAGGAGTAGCAGTTTTAGCCATTGGTTTTTGTGTAATCTGAGCATTTACGGCGCCACAGAACAACAAAGCTGCTACTGCGGGGATAATCATTTTTTTCATAACTTAATTTTTTACTGATTAAAAATTTGATACTGCTAAGTTGCATCAGATAATTAATGCTATCAAGTATTCTGACCTGGTTAACCGGAGATTAACGAGCCTTAACAAAAACTAAAAATGATTAGGATGAGAGAATAATAATAAAGAAGAGAAAAATTTTATTGCTTATTATGCAAAAAAGAAATAAGAATTATTGAAACTACTGCACTTCAGCCGGGCTACTAAAACTTAAAATTCCACGTTACCGCAGGAAGAATAGGGAATAAAGAAACCTGACGGGCGTCTACTTTTACATCGCCATTGACAGGGCTGCCTGTTTGATCAAAATATATAAAATAAGGATTGAGGCGGCTATATACATTGTAAATACTGAAAACCCAATAGCCGGTTACTTTTCGTTTCTTTTTAGGCACTGGTGTGTAGGTGGCAGAAAAATCCAACCGGTGATACGCTTTCTGGCGATATTGATTCAGTTTGCTGTACTCCTGTGTAAGCACTCCGTTGATTACATAAAAACGTTCGGGCAATGTAATAGCATTACCAGTTCCGTAAACAAACACTGCACCGAGTTTCCATTTTTTAGTAAGGTCGTAGTTGGCCACTACTGATAAATCATGTCTTCTATCATACTTCACTGGAAATTTTTCTCCATCATTTAAATCTTTGAATTTTCTCCATGTCCATGATAAGGTATACCCCACCCAACCGGTAAGCCTGCCTTTTAATTTATTTACTAATAACTCTGTTCCATAACTCCAGCCTTTGCCAAATACAAAATCATTTTCCGGATCATTCAGCCCCGGTGTGTACCCTTCTTTATAATCCACCTGGTTCTGCATGTTTTTATAATATACTTCCAGCGATGTTTCATATTTGTTATCGGCAAAGTTTTTAAACAAGCCTGCCGCATACAACCAGCTCAATTGCGGCTTTACCACATAAGTACTCGGCACCCATAAATCGGTTGGCAACGTAGTACCGGAATTACTAACGAGGTGAATGTATTGCAGGTTTCTTGTTATCGCTGCTTTGATGGATGTTTCATCATCGATAGCATAGCGAAGTGTAACACGGGGTTCAAAACCGCCGTACGTTTTAATCGGTTCAAAACTTTTATAAATTGTACTGTCAACCGGGTTCTGATTCGCATCACGAACGTAACGGGTAAAAGGACCGGTTTGTGTAAAGCTGCTGTATCGGATACCATAATTTACTTTCCACTTCTCTCCTATTTCCCAATCATCCTGCAGGTACACCGCTGCTTCTGCAGCATATTTACTTTGTTCATTATTCGGTTCGAATACGGTTGAATCCTGGCGGCCACTCACCACATTAGGCACAAACTTGTGGTAGGTTAACAAACCGCCGAATTTTAATTTATGATTGGGCAAAGGATAATAATCAAAATCAGACTTGATGGTAAAATCTCTGATGCCGGATGAAAGACTAATTTGAAAAGTTTCCTGCTGTGCCGCAAATTTAAACTTGTAATCATTATATATTAAGGAAGTGTTGGCAAACAAACGGCGGTTGAACACATGGTTCCATCGCAGGGTGGCAGTAGAATTACCCCAGGGAATATTAGTTTTAAAAGAACGTTTGGCATTATTGAAATCAAATACATCACGACCAAAATAACCACTCATGTATAGCCTGTCTTTTTCAGAAAAGCGGTAATTTATTTTAGCATTCAAATCATAAAAGAAATAACCGGATCCGTAAGCGTTACTTGTTTTCTTTATGAAAGGTTTAGTCAATGCATCGATATAAGTTCTGCGGGCTGAAATAATATAGGACGCTTTATCTTTTTTAATCGGGCCCTGAATGGAAAAACGGGAAGCAATAAGTCCAATGCCTCCATCCATTTGTGTTTTATTAATGTTACCATCTTTCATCACCACATCCACCACCGATGAAAGCCGTCCGCCATACTGCGCCGGCATCCCACCTTTTATCAATGATACATTTTTGATGGCATCTGAATTAAACACAGAGAAAAAACCAAACAGATGACCAGTATTATATACTACTGCATCATCGAGCATTATCAGGTTTTGGTCGGGGCCACCACCCCGAACAAAAAAACCAGCATTGCCTTCCCCGGCACTTCTAACACCGGGTAGTAATTGCAAGGCTTTCAGCAAATCAATTTCTCCCATAAAAGCCGGGATGCTACGTATCTGGCTCATGGATAAATCAATCTTTCCCATCTGTGCATTCTTCACATTCCCATCACGGCGTTTGCTATAGATAACCACTTCGCCAATAGCTGCTGATTTGGAAACTACATCGAAATTATAAGCCAGGTTGTCTTTCAAATCAACCGCAATTGATTTACCCAGATAAGAAACATGGGAAACGTTGATACTATAGCTACCCTTATCTAAGGTGATGGAATAAAAACCATACTGATTACTGGTTACTCCTTTCGACTGACCGTTTACAGAAACGGTAGCCCCAATAATCGTTTCACCAGAAAGGCTGTCTTTTACATAACCATTTAGTGTAAAACGGCTTTGTGCAGCAACAACACTACAAATAAAACTTAGAAGAAGTACGCTGATAAGCTTACGCATAAGTGAAATAACAGTCTTATTGTTTTTTAGTTGTATCTGCTGGTACAAAATTGATATTGGTCTTTATTTCTGCACAATCCTTTTGTCCATAAGGGTTAGCTGATTGTTCTGTTTTGCTGAGCCAGTTGCCGGGCTTATCTTCTCCAAAAGCAAAAGTGCATTCCTGCCAGTATAATTTTGCAAGGTCATACCGAACAGTGCTTAATAAGGTAAACAGTTCATTGGATAAAATATTCAGAGAGCCTCTTTTCTCCCCAATAGATGGATCTGCAGTGATGGAGACAATTTCTGATTTTATATTTTGTAAAGGCTGCAAAGCTGTTTCATATATCAATGAATCCTGTTTCAGTTCTTCCACTTTAAAACTATCCAACGCAATTTTCAGGTTATTACCCGATTGATTGATTGCAGATGTATCCTCTTTTATAAAACCATCCGTCAGGATGTAATACGAATTCAATACATTTTCGAGGGATAAATTGAAAGCTGCGCTGTGTTTACTTACCGTTAAAGGCATTGGCTTCGGTTCGCTGTTATGAGAGCTGCCACCACCCGGATATACAAAATAGCGGACAAGCCCAATAACTAATAATAAAATGGCGAAGAACATCGTGAGGCCATTCACCCCTCTTGTTTTTTGAACAAAAATGCGGATAAAGCCAAGAATAATGATGAGTACTGGTAAACCGATGCCAAGAATATCTAAGACTTTCTTCATAGTGACAAGGAAATTTAAAGGCAAAGGTAATTACGACAGGCAGGATTGCAAGTATTTAAGCCGGTACAATCTGATTTTTGCCACAGATTATACAGATTTTCACAAATTAAATACAAGAATCCCGGTTAATCCATGTTATCTGTTGCTGTATTCAATACATACCTTAATAAGCTCTTTTTTAATGGCAATTTTGGCCTAAATTTGCGCCTCATTTATAAATTATGCTGGCAGGATTTCAGAACGTTACATTTGAATTTGGAGCAAGGGCAATTGTGGAAGAAGCCACCTGGCATATACAGCCCGGCGAAAGGATTGGTCTTATCGGGTACAACGGTACCGGAAAATCCACCCTTTTAAAGTTGCTGGTTGGCGAATATCAACCTTCTGCCGGTACGGTAGAACGCAGCCGCACCACTTCCATCGGTTACCTGCACCAGGATCTGCTGAGTTTTGATACTAATGATTCTATTTTACAGGTAGCCCTCGGCGCTTTTGAAAAAGTACTGCAATTAGAAAAAGAAATTGAAGAACTCGGCATAGAGCTGGAAAAAACCGGCGATGAAAAAACATTGCATGAGTACAGCGATAAACTCCATGAATTAGAAACACTCGGTGGCTATAATATTCATCACCAAACAGAAGAAGTGTTGCAGGGATTAGGATTTGCCAACGAAGATTTACAACGACCATATAAAGAATTCAGTGGTGGGTGGAGAATGAGGGTATTGCTGGCCAAGATGATTTTGCAGCAACCTGATTTATTGTTGATGGATGAACCTACCAACCACTTGGATCTTCCTTCTATCGAATGGCTGGAAAAATATTTGCTGCATTACCAGGGCTCCGTTGTAATTGTGAGTCACGATAAATATTTCCTGAACCGGATGGTAACAAAAATTGTGGAAGTGTACCAGCAGCAGTTGCATATTTATAATGGCAACTATGATTATTACGAAAAGGAAAAAGCCATCCGTTTGGAAATGCAACAGAAGGCTTACGAAAATCAGCAGGACTATATCCGCCAGAATGAACGATTGGTAGAACGCTTCCGTGCCAAAGCCAGTAAAGCTGCCATGGCACAGAGCATTATGAAGAAGCTGGATAAGCTGGAGCGGATTGAAGATTCAGAAATAGAACGACCAGATATACGTATCAACTTCAGGGTGGACAAAACACCCGGTCGGGTGCTGGTAGAGTTGAAAAATGTTTCTAAAGCATTTGGCGATAATGTTATTATTAAAAATTCAACTATTGAAATAGATCGGGATGATAAAATTGCATTGATAGGAGCTAACGGAAAAGGCAAGTCTACCCTGCTACGCATTATTGCCGGTGTAGAAAATTTCAGCCAGGGCGAAAGGAAATGGGGACATAATGTAGAAGAGAGTTTTTATGCGCAGCACCAGTTGGAAGCATTAAATGTTAACAATACCATACTTGATGAAATGCGGGAATGCGGAGCCCAGATGAATGATTTGGAATTGCGGGGTCTACTCGGTTGTTTTCTTTTCAGTGGTGATGATGCCGATAAAAAAATTAAAATATTAAGTGGAGGTGAAAAAGCAAGGGTAGCACTGGCAAAAGTAATTGTGAGTAAAGCCAACTTCCTGATGCTGGATGAGCCGACTAACCACCTTGACATGCACAGTTGCGATTTGCTGATTGATGCATTGGATAAATATGCGGGTAGCATTATACTGGTAAGCCACGACCGTTACTTTGTTTCAAAAACAGCGAATAAGATTTGGGAAATAGTTGACCATGAGATAAAAGAATTTAAAGGTGGATATGAAGAATGGGTGGCCTGGAAAGAACGTATGGCCAAACAAGCAGCCGACGCAAAAAAAGCAGAAAGCGGTGGTAAAAAGTCGGATGTAAAAAATCAGAAACAGGAAAAAGCAAATAATCAACCAGAACCAGTTAAAGTTGCTGAAACCCGTCCACAACCCGGTACGGCTATTAATAAAGAAGATAAAAAGGAACTGCAACGGATGCAGAAACAATTCCAGCACCTCGAAGAAAAAATTGCCGGATTAAATAAACAAAAAGCAGAACTCGAAGCATCGTTGATTGACCCTGCTAATTATTCTGATAAAGAAAAATTTTTGCAGGTGGAAACTAGGCTGAAAAACATTAATAAAGAACTAGCTCCTCTCAATACAGAATACGAAAAGGTGTTTGAAAAAATTATGGAATTAGAAGCTAAATAGCCAGTTTCAACTTTCATAAAACAAACTTTATCGAAAAAAAAGAGATGGTGAACGAAAAATACTTACTTTCCCTGCCTAAATAAAATGTAATGAAAAAACTATTAACCGCCTTTTTGGTGTTAGCCATCTCTGTATCGGCTATCAGCCTTAGTTCCTGTAAAAAGAAAGCAAAAGATGCAGACATTAAAGCCGCTATTGAAACAGTATTGAAAGCAGACCCAATGGCTGCTGGCACAATGGTAGATGTAAAAGATGGCATTGCCACTATCTCCGGCGAATGCAAGGATGATATGTGCAAAGCAGCTTGCGAGAAAATGGTAACAGCTGTAAAAGGTGTAAAATCTGTAGTAAACAATTGTACGGTTGCTCCTGCTTTTGTACCACCAGTAATTACTGCTGATGACCCGCTTACACAAGCCGTAAAAGATGCACTAACAGCTTTCCCCGGTGTAAGTGCAACTGTAAAAGATGGTATCATTTCACTGACAGGTCAGATTGCAAAAGCAGACCGTCAAAAATTAATGATGGTTCTTCAGGCTTTAAAACCTAAAAAAGTTGACCCATCTGCATTAACTAACAAATAAAAAAAGGAGAACCTTATTATGTCATTAGCAATAACAGATAAATACAAAGAATTAACCGATGCTGCAGTAGCAGCAGGTGTTACAAACCTACAGGTGCGGGAACAAGATGGCGTTCTGTATGTAGACGGAGATGCATCTGGCACTGTAAAGCAACAACTGTGGGATATTTATGGCAAATTAGACCCTGATTATGTATCAGGTGATATGGTATTAAATATAAACAGCGTTGCGGGTGTAGTGGAAGGTGCTAAATTAAAAGTTACTACCAACCGTACTAACCTCAACATTCGTAAAGGTCCTGGAACAGACCATGAAATAGTTGGCAAAGCAGCCCGTCATGAAATAGTAACATTGGTTACCAAAGAAAATGACCAGTGGTGGATTATTAAAACGGATGATGGTGAACAAGGATATTCATTTACGCAATATTTGACTCCGGTAGAAGCATAATTATTCCCATTTATTTTATACTAAAGGTTGCCCGTTTTCTGGCAACCTTTTTTTTCGTAACTTTTGGTTTCTCAAACTTTCGTTATGAAATCAAAACTGATATTTCTCGCCATGTTGGCATTTATTACAGCATTGCTGGCTTTCCGGATAAAAGATTTTAAAAAGCAACCCAGTACAATCTCTTCCGTAGAGAACTTAAAAAAGAAAAATATCGTTCGTTGCAGCCCCGACTGGAATGAATTAAAAGAATGGGTAGAAGAATTCGACATCCCTCCGATTCCCGGTGCAGGAAATTATAAATGGGAAATCAGTACTTCAAATGACAGTGCCCGGTTTTATTTCAACCAGGGCATTAATATGTATTACAGTTTTCACATTATTGAAGCAATGGCATCGTTTAAGAAGGCAGCAAAATTTGATCCGGGCTGTGCTATGCTGCAATGGGCACAGGCATTGGCCTATGGCCCCAATATTAATGATCTTGGTTATGCAGCATCACCTGATGCGTTGACCGCAATTGGTAAGGCAACCGAACTTTCTGGTAATTGCACAGATAAAGAAAAAATGCTGGTACAGGCGCAACAAGTTCGCTATTCTGCTGACTCAACCGAGTCAAGAGAAAAATTAAACCAACTGTATGTTGACAAAATGAAAGAAGTGTATGATAAATATCCAACCGATGCCGATGTAGCCGCTTTATATGCTGATGCATTAATGTTGCAGCATCCCTGGGACTTATGGAAAAATGATGGCACACCCAAAACATGGGAGCCATTAATTCAACAAGTGCTGGAAAAATTATTGGTAAAAAATCCAAATCACCCCGGTGCCAATCATTATTATATTCATGTGATGGAGCCTTCGCCTTATGCAGCTAAAGCATTGCCAAGTGCTGACCGGTTGGGCAAGTTAACACCCGGTTTATCGCATACGGTTCACATGCCATCACATATTTATTTAAGAACAGGAAATTATGCTAAAGGTGTATCGGTAAATGAAAACGCAATAAATAGCTATAAGAAAACGATTCCTTTATATGAACCCGTTACCGGCGGTGCCTTTCTCTATATTATTCATAACCTGCACATGCAAACAAATAATGCTATGCTGACAGGGCGTTCTGGATATTCTGCATTGACAGCAAAAGAAACAATGGAAAGTATTCCTGCTGATTATCTGTTAACACCCGGTGCATTGGGAAGTTATATACAATATGTTTATTTGACACCGGTTTTCGTGGATGTCCGCTTTGGCAACTGGGATCAGTTATTACTATATCCAAAACCCGATGCAGCCCAGGTTTATAGTAATATACTGTATCATTTTGGCAGAGGCATGGCATTTACTCAAAAAGCAAAAACAGAAAAAGCAAAAATTGAATTGCAACAATTACAGCACCTGATGGAAGACAGTAGTCTGCTACTACCTTTCACTCCTTTCTCATCAGCAATTGAAGGAGCAATCGTTGCAGAGGGAATTTTATCAGGAACAATTGCTTTAAAAGAAAAAAAATACACTGAAGCCATTGATCAATTCCGGTTAGCTGTTGATGCTGAAGATAACATGGTATATAATGAGCCGAGGGATTGGATATTAAACCCGAAACACTATTTGGGTAATGCGTATATAAAAGCCGGACGGTTTGATGATGCTATAAAAGTTCTGCAAAAAGACCTGCTCAACAATAATGAAAATGGCTGGGCATTGTTTGGTATGTGGCAGGCATTAACAGCAAAAAAGAAAACGATTGAAGCCGGTAAAATGCTGCTACGCTTTAGGAAAGCATTTGATAAAGCAGATGTAAAATTATACGGACCAGTATTTTAATTAAATCATTGTAACTGTCCCTTTATAAAATCACTAACCAGGTAACTAATCAGTTTACCGCTTGTTGTATCTGTTCTTCCATCATTCAATCTTGTAGCTCCTTCACAAATATGCAGGTAAGCCGGCTTGGTATCAGCAGCAGCGAATGCAATGTATTGTCTGGCATGAACAGGCGAGATGCCCACTGGCGTCATCGCACTACTGAGTGTATTTTGAATTGCATCTAAGTCAATATCAATTCCGGTGAGTGTATCTTCCGTAAATCCTGTGGCATGAGATACAGCCTGCATAAACGTTCTTTTCTCGTGCACAAAAATATCTTCGAACGTAATGCAGTCAATAAAGGGATTGTTCACCATATCCATCCACACATTTTGTGGTAAATAATTTTCATGCAATCCCACCACGCAATACTTCTGTAAGTACCCATCTTCTTCTGCATAGCGAAAAGCATTACCACTATGTCTTCCTTCCATAGGCCGGTAATCAGCATGTGCATCCAGGTTAATACAATTAATTTGAGCCAATGGAAGAACCCCTGCCTGATGCCAGCCTTTTGCAGCGCCTTTTATTAACGGGTAAGAATTATTATGCCCCCCGCCTACCACAATCGGAATTTTCTTTACTTCCGTAATAATTTTAGTAAGGTGTTCCACTTCATCATCAACCGTATTCACGGCATGGCGATACGCTTCTATTTTTTCATCTTCGCTTTTCGCTGTTGTATCAATTAAGTATTGCATGTCACCAAAATCAAAATGACCAATCAGTAACACTTCACCACCATCAAAAAAATCATTGCTCTGTATATTCAATAAACTTTGCAAAAAAGGAATCCATAACGTATCTGCTCCACCAATACCAAAGTTTCCTTTGGCACCCAAATCTTCCGGCACACCAAACAATACATATTTGGCAGATGAAGAGGCTATAGACTTTGCAATATCGGCAGCATTATGCACTACTTGCAGCCGTTCACCCAGTTTGGTTTCAAAACGGCGCAATTTGGTAAGAGATAAAACATCCTGCTTGGTGTACACTTTCAGGTGCAGCATCCCGTTTGCTTTAAGCTCACTAACAGGAGCTTTAATTTCCAATTTTTCCATCGATGAGTTTTAAAATATCTGTTTCTAAAGCTATGGTTTTGTTCTCAATTTCTTTTCCCCTCGCCAACATTTCCTTTACAAAAACTTTATCATCATAACCACCGGCATTGATGCGGACATTCATAAAAGCCCCCATCACGGCGGTTCTTGCACACAATGCACCCACCCCCGCATCTGAAACTGAATTAGGATTACCAACTTCTGCCATCGCTTTTATCACTTCCATACTGGCATAGGAGTTTTCCATTACCTTAAACGGAATTTCAATTGCATATTTCGTAGCAATCTGTATTGATTTGCTGCGTGCAGCTTTCTCTTCGTCCGTTGATTTTGGCAAACCAAAAGCCAGCATTATCTGGTTGAAGGCTTTGGTATCCGCATCCACCAGTTTCACCAGTTCATTTTTATATTGCTCGCCCTTCTCCGCCCAATGGCTGAATTCTGACCAACGTTCATCCCATCCTTTTTTATGCGAAGAAAGATTGGCCACCATTGTCGCCAATGACACACCCAATGCACCCACATACGCCGAAATAGAACCGCCGCCCGGGGCAGGACTTTCACTGGCCGTTTCATCCGCAAAGTCGGTAAGTGTCATGTTCACCAATTTACTATCCGCTTTATTTTTCAATAAATATTCAATCACTCTTTCTTCCGGTTTAAAAGGGCCAAGTTCATCCAGCCCCATTGATTTCACCGCAATCTTTATCAATTCTTTTTCTGAAACACCGGTTGACCTGTGTTGCTTTTGCAAAAAATATTTTCCGGCATCGGTCAGTGATTTTAATGGAACCAATCCAACCAACTCACTACCCGTAACTCTTATCCCTCTTGCATCGGCTTTTTTACATACTTCATCAAAAGCAATATGTACCGGTACGGTATTAATGTTCGTCAGGTTCATGGAGATTTGTGCCACACCATATTCCTCAATATACCAACCAATAGCTTTTACTGATTTTAAGGTACCGGGCTTATTAACTTTCACTCCTTCTGAGCCTGCCGAAGAATCTACCACATTTCTTCCGGCTTCTCTTACATCAAATGCAATTGCATTAGCTCTTCGTGTAGAGGTAGTATTAAGATTAATATTATACGCCACTAAAAAGTCCCTTGCCCCGATAACCGTGCCGCCACGTTTAGCATCAAACTCTGCCGGGCCAAAATCCGGTTTCCATTCCGGTTGTTTTATTTTTTTAAAAAACCCTTCGTACTCTCCTGACCTTATTACTGATAAATTATTTCGGCTTTTATCCGGCTGCGCTGCTTCGTATAAATAAATGGGTATTTGTAATTCCTTTCCTACTCTTTCTGCTAATCGTTGTGCATACTTTGCTGTCTCTTCCATCGAAATATTGGCAATTGGTATCAGCGGACAAACATCGGTAGCACCCATTCTCGGGTGTTCACCTTTGTGTTTGCTCATATCAATCAGTTCGCCAGCTTTTTTAATCGCCAAAAATGCTGCTTCAATCACCGCTTCAGGGTTACCGACAAATGTTACCACTGTTCTGTTCGTTGCTTTTCCCGGGTCAACGTTTAACAAACGAACTCCTTCTACCGTTTCTACCTGGTCAATTATTTGTTTGATGATGTTCAGGTCAACTCCTTCGCTAAAGTTGGGAACACATTCGATGATTGGTTGCATGTGATTGTGATTTGTATGCTAAGATATGGAAACCCCGTCAGCGGTTATAAAGGCAATTATGTACTCAGCTATAGTACTACTGGCATTGTCCTTTGCAAGTTTATCGTGATGTAATGAAGGACACACTTCAACGTCCGGTAATTCTGCTGAGCGGAGTAGATGAGAAGAACTACATTCGTAAGCCATAAATTAAACCAATATGAAATTATCAACCCTGCTTATTTTTCTTGTAATTACCGTAACTAAATGTACTAATGAGAAAACTATAAAAAGAATTGACAGCACAGCTATTGAAGCAAATAATCTTACGCAGAAAATAGAAAGCATTACAAAAGAAGCCAAAATACCCGGACTTGCGATTACTGTATTCAATAACAACGAAGTTGCTTATCAACATGCATTTGGTTCTAAAAATGTAAAACTGAAAGACAGCCTTGACATTACTACCGTTTTTTATGCAGCCTCATTAAGTAAAATGGTATTTGCCCATTTAGTAATGCAACTGGTGCAGGATAGTATCATTAATCTTGATAAGCCGCTTCAGCAATACCTGAAACAACCATTGCCTGAAATAAAATTTGAGAAAGAATGGAAAGGCTTTTCTGATTTAAAGAGTGATAAAAGGTATAAACTGATTACTGCCCGGATGTGCCTGTCGCATACAACAGGATTTCCAAACTGGCGGTGGATTACCGATAAAGGCATGGATGAAAACGGGAAGCTGTATCTGCAGTTTGACCCTGGAACAAAATACAGTTATTCAGGAGAGGGATTACATCTGCTGCAATATGTTATTGAACAGATAACCGGAAGAGGGCTGGAAGATTTGGCAAGAGAAAAAATATTCAACCCATTGGGAATGGACATGACCAGCTATGTGTGGCAGCAACGTTTTGAAAATAAATATTGCAACGGTCATACTGCCTCCGGGGAAGTAATACCAAAAGATAAAGAAGACGAAGCTGGCGGAGCCGGAAGTATGGAAACCACATTAGCAGACTATTCAAAATTTCTTGTGGCTGTCATGAATAAAAGATTACTGAAAGAATCCACGTTTGCAGAAATGATAAAACCACAGATAAGGATTAAAAGTAAAAAACAGTTTGGTCCTGATGCGAAAGTTGACACCGATGCTTTCAATGCAATAAACTTAAGTTATGGATTAGGTGGTGGATTACTACGAACAAAATACGGAACAGGGTTTTTTAAAGAAGGTCATGGTGACGGGTTTCAGCATTATTTCATCTTTTTCCCTGAGAAAAAAATTGGTGTACTGATAATGACAAACAGTGATAATGGCGAAAGTACTTTTAAAGAACTACTTGAACTATCTATTGCCGATACGTTTACACCCTGGCAGTGGGAAAATTATATCCCATATAAAAAAAGTAATAGTTTCTGATTTTTTGAAATAAATCCGGTTAACTAAAAAAGACAACCTCACTGTATAATACCCAGAGGTTTTTGTTTACATTTCTCAATTGAATTATCCGGCATCCTGCAATTTGTTTCGTTTGCAGTTTTAGC
>JANMFO010000134.1:0-9882 GCA_031374245.1 Chitinophagaceae bacterium
CAAAAACATCGCAGCGAAGGAAAGCTATCGCCGCTTTATCATTATCTATCACAGCCGGAAGTAACAGAAGCCGAAGCTTCAGAACGATTTGTAGATATGAGTAATTATACAGGTTGCCCGGGTTACATCGTTCATCTTACCTGTGAAGGTGCTTTGAATGCAGTTCGTAATGCAACAAGGAGAAACCAGAAAGTATTTGTAGAAACCTGTATTCAATATTTAATTCTTGATGCAAGTTTATATGAACAAAATTTTGAAGGAGCTAAATGGGTAATGAGTCCCCCGTTAAGAGAAAAGAAAGACCAGGTCACTTTATGGGCTGGTATAAATCAAGGAATGGTACAGGTTGTTGCTACAGACCACTGCCCTTTCAAATGGGAACAAAAATTAATGGGAGCAGCTGATTTCTCTAAAATACCAAATGGTCATCCTGCTATCGAGAATAGAATGGAATTATTATATAGCGAAGGAGTAAATAAAGGAAAAATTACGTTGAACAAATATGTGGAAATAGCTTGTACCAATCCTGCAAAAATTTTTGGCATGTTCCCGAAAAAAGGAACAATTGCTGTAGGAAGTGATGCGGATATTGTCATTTTTGACCCGAACGAAAAACATAAACTTTCTGCCAAAACACATCACATGAATGTTGATTATTCAGGTTATGAAGGCTGGGAAGTAACCGGAAAAGTGAAAACGGTTTTATTGAGAGGGAAAATAGCCATAGAAAATAATCATTGTCTTATTGACAAAGGATATGGTAAATTCATAAAACGAAATAAAGTATCACAAACAATTTAACAATATGGCCAGAATAATTAAATCAGGATTAATTCAATTAAGTCTTCCAAAGACAGAAGGTGAAGGAACCATTGCAGAAATTAAAGAAGCAATGGTGCAAAAACATATTCCGCTGATTGAGGAAGCAGGGAAGAAAGGTGTGCAGATACTTTGTTTCCAGGAAATTTTCAATACACCGTACTTCTGTCCCGGACAGGATAAGGCCTGGTATGAAAGTGCTGAAACAGTACCCGGCCCTACGGTAGAACGGATGCAGGAATATGCGAAGAAATATAATATGGTCATTATCGTTCCGGTGTATGAGAAAGAACAGGCTGGTGTTTTGTATAATACAGCAGCAGTGATTGATGCTGATGGAACATATCTGGGTAAATACAGAAAAAATCATATTCCGCATACATCAGGCTTCTGGGAAAAGTTTTTCTTTAAACCCGGCAATTTGGGTTACCCGGTTTTTCAAACTAAGTACGCAAAAGTCGGTGTATATATTTGTTACGATCGTCATTTCCCGGAAGGTGCAAGGGCATTAGGATTAAATGGTGCTGAAATAGTTTACAACCCGTCAGCGACAGTTGCTGGCTTATCGCAATACTTATGGAAACTGGAACAACCTGCTCATGCAGCAGCCAATGGATATTTTATGGGATGCATCAATCGGGTTGGTGAAGAAAAACCATGGAACCTTGGTAAGTTCTATGGCTCCTCTTATTTCGTTGACCCGAGAGGACAAATTTTTGCACAGGCATCAGAAGATAATGATGAACTATTAATAGCGGATTTTGATTTGGATATGATTGAACAGGTAAGGTCTACCTGGCAGTTTTTCAGAGATAGAAGACCGGAGACTTATGGAAAGCTGGTGGAATTGTAAAACCCCGTCAGCGGTTAAAAACCCTTACGGCGGTTGTTTAAACAAAAACTATGGCAATAACCAATAATAAATTATCCAGCGCCCAATACGACGCAAACTTCGCCGATATTCATCCGTCGTATGAAAATATAACAGCGGCCAAAGTGGATGCCAATCGTTGTCTGTTTTGTTATGATGCACCATGCATGAAAAGTTGCCCTACCAGTATTGATGTACCAAAGTTTATCAAGCAGATTACAACAGAAAATATAAAAGGTTCTGCCAAAACAATTTTCTCTTCTAATATTATGGGAGCAGGTTGCTCCAAAGTTTGCCCGGTAGAAAAATTATGCGAAGGTGCTTGTGTATATAATTTACTGGAAGAAGAACCTATTCCAATTGCAAAGCTCCAACGATATTCTACAGAGAAAGCAATGGAAAATAACTGGCAGTTGTTTCAACGCAAGCCATCAGTGGGCAAGAAAGTAGCAATTGTTGGTGCAGGCCCGGCAGGATTAAGTTGTGCCCATGTATTATCAAGAGAAGGTATTGACGTAACGATTTACGAAAAAGAAAATAAAGGCGGCGGACTGATGACCTATGGAATTGCGGCCTATAAAGTAACACCGCAGTTTTGCGAAGATGAAGTGAACTATATTCTATCTATTGGTGGAATAGAAGTTAAATACAACCAGGAATTAGGAAGAGATATCACACTGGCTCAATTGAAAAAAGAATACGATGCAGTTTATCTCGGCATTGGTGTTGGTGTAGCCCGGCAATTAGATATTCCGGGAGAAAAACTGGAAGGTGTTGTTGATGCTATTCAGTTTATCTATGATATCAGAGACAAAGGTTATAGTTCCGTACCGGTTGGTGATAAAGTAGCTGTAATTGGAATGGGTATGACAGCCATAGATGCCGCCACACAGGCAAAAAGATTAGGTGCTAAAGAAGTAACACTAGTTTATAGAAGAACAGAAGCCGAAAAGCCCTGTACGGATGTTGAATTGAATATTGCCCGGTTGGATGGCTGTGAAGTTATCTGGCTGGCTGCGCCGAAAAAAGTAAAAGGTTCTAACGGAAATGTAAAACAATTGGTTTGCAGTGTTATGAAATTAGGCGAACCGGATGCAAGCGGCCGCCGTTCCCCTGTTGATACCGGCGAAACATTTACATTGGAAGTAGATATGGTAATAAAAGCTGCGGGACAGGTTCCTTTTGAAAAATTAGTAAAGAAGTATAAACTGGATAACAAGAACGGCAAATTGGTGATTGATAAAAATTGCGCAACGAATATAAAAGGAGTATTTGCGGGTGGCGATGCGGTGAATGGGGGTAAGGAAGTAGTGGATGCTGTGCAGGCAGGGAAAGATGGAGCGAAGGCGATACTAGATTATTTATTTAAGAAATAAACCACGGAGACACAGCGGCACAGATGTTCACAGAGAAATCTCCGTGCTACTTCCTGTCTCTCTGCCTCCGTGGTTCAAAAAAAATAATATGGCAGACATCAGTTCAAACTTTCTCGGCATCAAATCCCCTAACCCCTATTGGTTAGCCAGTGCTCCGCCGACGGATAAAAAATACAATGTGCTCCGGGCATTCGAAGCTGGCTGGGGCGGTGTGGTTTGGAAAACATTGGGCAGCCAGGTAAAAAATGTTTCGTCCAGATATTCAGCCGTTGATTTTGGGGGACAAAGGGTAATGGGTTTTAATAATATTGAATTGATAAGTGACCGTCCGCTGGAAATAAATTTGAAAGAGATTGCTGAGTGTGTAAAATTATTTCCTGACCGGGCCATGATTGTTTCGCTGATGGCGGACAATGATAAAAAAAGCTGGCAGGAATTAATTAAAAAATGTGAAGACACCGGCGCACATGGGTTTGAATTAAATTTTGGTTGTCCTCATGGTATGACGGAAAGAGGAATGGGTGCCGCCGTTGGGCAAGACCCGGAGATTGCCTGCATGGTGGTGGAATGGGTGATGGAAGCTGCTACCCTTCCGGTGATTACTAAACTCACTCCCAATGTTCATTCGGTTGTTCCAACGGGTCGTTCAGTGGTGAAGGCGGGAACAAATGCCTTGTCATTAATTAATACAATTCAATCAGTAACGGGAATTGATTTGGATACATTAGTACCGAATCCCTATGTAGCTGGCAAATCAGTGTTTGGTGGTTATTGTGGCCCTGCGGTAAAACCGATTGCATTAAAAATGCTGACGACGATTGCACAAGATGAGTTGACAAAGAAAGTTCCTATCTCCGGCATAGGCGGCATCAGCACCTGGAAAGATGCGGTGGAATTTATGTTGCTTGGCGCAAGTAATGTACAGGTTTGTACTGCTGCTATGAAACATGGTTTCCGCATTGTAGAAGATATGTGTGAAGGATTGAATAACTGGATGGATGAAAAAGGATTTAAAACATTAGATGATTTTATTGGCAAATCTGTTGACACTATCACTCACTGGGAACACTTGGATATCAACTATCATCATATCGCCAAAATCAACCAGGATAAATGTATTCACTGCGGACTTTGTTACATTGTTTGTGAAGACACATCACATCAGTCCATCAAACTTGAGTATGGAAAGCCGTATAACAAATACACCATTAAAGAAGAAGAATGTGTGGGCTGCAATCTTTGCCAGTTAGTTTGCCCGGTGGATGATTGTATTACCATGGAAGAACATCGGGTGGCTCCTGAATACATTAACTGGATTGAATGGCAGAAAAGAGGTTTGCCGTTGAATGACCATTAGCCAAGCTTCAGTATTTCATGGCATCCTCTGTTGCGTCGCACTCTTCATCGTTCGGTAATTCTATTCGAAATAACTTATAGAATATTAATCAATAAAAATATGAGTGACCAGAATCTCATCAAGGTTTCAGTAAAAATTCCAGAGTTTTCAAAAAAATGGTTCTCTGGCAGACTCTATTTAAAACAAACAAAAACTATTAAAATAGAATTTGAATTAAAGGGGGTTAGAAATTATGATTTTAGAACTATAGACTGTATATATGCTAAATCAAGTACAGGAGAGAAATTTTCGCTAATAGGATGCTTTCCGTTTTCTAGCACAGACAATATCTACATATATTCTATAAATGAAGTGCATTTCAACGATTGGATTAATACTAATTCCCCTCTATTGGTCTGTGAAAGTGATTTTGAAATATCTTACTTAGGTTCCTGGTTTTTGCCAACAACAAATACAATCTATCATGAAAATACAGATTTATGGAAATCAATTAATATAAACAAATCAACCACGAAGGATTTTCAAATAAATAAGAACATTTCAATTTCAATTTATAATTCTTCTTCATCGGAATATTCTGGTAGAAAAATAATAATAGAATCTACTGCTTATTTTAAGATAAAAACAAAAGATAAATTTCCAAAACATGTATTATATCGACACAGCACTTCTTTCATTAACCTTTTTTCTCTTTTTATTTCATCCAAAGTTTTTGTTCACAAAATGAAGTTTACAAATGTGAAAGGAAACCCATATGAAGTTTTAACTAATTTTTTCGAAAAACCCCAATCTTTTGAAAGAAGCGAAGTCCAGATTTCATTTAAAGAAATAGAATCAAGCTTCTTGGATATTCTTCAAAACTATTTTTCAAATCAAGAGAAATTTGATAGAATCATAAAATTTATCAGAGAGCTAAGCTTTAATAATGAAGTGCAGAGCTTTTTAACTTTATGTAGATGCCTAGAGATATATCATAAAGACTTCATTGAGCCTAAATACTCAAATGACATTGCTAAAACTTTATTTAAGGAGTTGTCTACAAATGGAGTCAAACTAAAAAAAGGCAAACCTTGGGTTCAAATAATAAGATACTTTCATTTGTTTAAGTTAATAACGCCACATCAGATAAAACTACAGTATTGTAATAGCGAATATGACTTTATTGAAAAACTCAAAAACACAAGAAATTATTACACTCATCCAGATGACATTACGGAAGGTGTTTGGTCATTCGATGAAATAAAAAGAATCAATTTTCAGCTTAAGATTTGGATTAAGGGGTTAATTCTAAAAGAACTTGATTTAAAAGAAGAGTTAATAAAGCAAGTACTAAAAAAGGAATCAAAGAGCTATTTATTTTTAGATTCGCAATCAAACAAGTACTCAATATTTTACGAAGCCCCAACAAAAAAGTAAATAGTACCGCTATGTAGTTTTTCCTAGCCAAGTCTTCTGAAAGTGACTGGACGCATACCAGAGTCTAAGACGCCCCTATGCGTATCCCCACGCATCGGAACGAATATTATGATAGTGATGGAAATCGAAATTAACTGCTATCTTCTTAATTCATACTTAAATGTTGGTTGACCTTGTTTATTTTTCGACTTATGATAGCAGATTTGCTTCAATCCTTTTATTGGATATTCTTGACCAGATTGCAATTCAATCTTTACACTACTTCCTTCCTGTGTAAAATAGTAGATGCCATCTTCATCAACTTTATATATATAAATTGACCTGTAGTATTGCTTCCATTCAGGTTCTATATCTGCAAACTGTTCGTATGGGAAATATGTTTCCATATTCAAAAGTTTAGTATTCAAAAGTGGGTAAATGACAAATTGTTTGCCAATTGGTGAAAAACTGGCTAATTGTCATTCAAGCCTCTTATCCAAGCGGAGTCTACCCTGTCCCCCGTGGGCGGGGGCCGGATTGCCGAACATTTTGCAACTTCCAATTGGGGTGGACAACAAACAACGGGCAGCGTTATCTCCACCCCAGTTCGGAGACTCACAATAATCTTAGCACTTCCCCCGCCCACGGGGGACAACGGAAAGCCTGAATTTCGTAAAGCTCTACATCGGAGAGCCGGTTTTCTTTTCAATCCAATCTTCCAGGTAGCTATGAACCCATTGTATATTCGTCAGCACTTCTTCATTAGTAAACCGAAGCACCGTAAACCCGGTTTCTTCCAAGGCCTTCTGTCTGTCTTTATCTTTTCGCATCACTTCATCCAGTTCATGAATGCTTCCATCCACTTCAATAATCAACATTAGCTCCTTACACATAAAATCAGCAATATAGTTTAGCACCGGCCGCTGCCGCCTGAAGGCATAACCTTTTAGTTTACTTGCACGGAGCACATATTTCCACAGACAAGCTTCTGCTTTCGTCATTTCTTTACGCAGGCGGTTGGCATAAGGCTGAAGGCTCTTATTGTAAAAATGATTATTGTACTTACCATCCATGCAATGAAGTTACATTTATGCTGGCTATTTTTTTACTCCCCCTCTCTGCGAAATTTTCATTGCTACAGCCTTCTTTTTCCCTTGACTATTTTTGTCAAGAAAAAAAGTAAAAGAATAATAGTAAATCAAAAACCGATAGTATAACTTTCGTCATGCAATAAAATAAAAACCAAAATGAACAAAGACATCCGCACATACAACAACACCCAATCAACCACCGACAAAAAAATCTGCAACCTGCTGGCCAAAGAAATCAGTGCCCACTTACCCGAGGCAGAAAATAAAATATGGCATGCACACCCTGTCTGGTTTTTAGAAGGAAATCCTGTTGTAGGTTATAGTAAATTAAAGAGCGGTATCCGTCTACTATTCTGGAGCGGTGCAAGTTTTGATGAAGATGCATTACAACCGGGTACAGGAAAATTCAAAGATGCATCAATCACTTATACTTCCGAAGAAGAAATCAAGATAAAAGACCTGAAACGTTGGGTTAAAAAATCCAGGGACATTCAATGGGATTATAAAAACATCGTTTAGCGAAAAGGTGTGCTGGAAAGATTGAAATGAAAAATGGCAGTCACTCCCGGCTCTTCAAAACTTCCGGTTTCGTTGTACCATTCTATCCCTTGCGGCGATTTACTAGTCATTTTTACTACAGTCTTTGGCGTTATTTTTGCCTTTCTGCTGGTTGCTCATTATAAGCCAACGCATTATGAAAAAAGTATTAAAGATTACAGGTATCAGTTTGCTTGTATTAATCGCATTAGCCTTCATTATCCCCGTAGTATTTAAGAAACAGATACAGGCATTGGTTAAAAAAGAAATCAATAAAAGCCTGAACGCTAAAGTTGATTTTTCGGATGTCAAACTTTCACTGTTTCGCCATTTCCCCAAAGTGGGTATTGTGATTGAAGATTTGACCATTATCGGTCTGAACGAATTTGCCGATGACACCTTAATTGCAGCTAAAAAAATAGATGCTGCCGCCGGTTTGTTTAGTGTACTTAAAGGAAAAGATATAAAAGTATCTGCTGTCACTATTGAATCGCCCCGCATACATGCACTGGTAACCAAAGAAGGAAAGATGAACTGGGATATTGCCAAAGCAAGTGGTGATACTTCCAACAATGCAGACACATCGGCTTCCGCTTTTAAAATGACTTTGACGAAATATGAAATCAATGATGGCTATCTCGAATACAAAGATGAACAGGCAAATACATTTATAGAAGTAAACAATCTTGACCATGAAGGCAGCGGTGACCTTACTGCTGAAGTATTCACCCTGGCCACTAATACAAATGCAGGTTCATTTAGCCTTACACAGGATGGCATTCCTTACCTGCTTAATACAAAAACGGATATTGAAACCGAAATTAAAATTGATAATACAACCAACACTTATACTTTCAAAACAGAAGATATTGTTTTGAATAATTTAAAACTGTCTGCTGATGGTTTTATACAGATGGTGAATGACAGCACCTTTAAGATGGATGTTAAATTCCAATCACCTTCCAATGATTTCAAGGATATTTTATCCATGATACCTGCGATGTATAGCAAAGATTTTTCTACAATTAAAACAAGTGGTAAGGCTGTGTTCAATGGTTTTGTAAAAGGAACTTACACACCGCAGCAAATGCCAGCTTATGATGTAAATCTGGAAGTAAAAGATGGTTCTTTTCAATATCCTGATTTACCAAAGCCGGTGAAAAATATTCAGTTGTCCTTGAAAGCAAGTAATGCAGATGGGCAACCTGACAATGCCATAGTAGATATTTCCAAAGGTCACCTTGAAATGGATAATGAGCCATTTGATTTTCGTTTCATTTATAAAAATCCGGAAACAACCCAATTGATTGATGCCGCAGCAAAAGGCAAATTAGATTTATCACAGCTTTCAAAGTTTATTAAGCTGGATAATGGAACAAAGCTATCCGGTTTTGTTTGGGCTGATGCTTTCGTAAAAGGGCCGATGAAAGCATTGCAGCAACAATCCGGTGCTTTTACAGCCGGTGGTTTTTTTGATATTAAGAATCTTTATTACTCAAACAATAGTTTTCCGCAGCCAATTAAGAACGGAAATATAAAAGCTACTCTGGAAAATAGCGGCGGAGTGGCCGATAATACTACCATCAATATTTCATCTGGTCATATTGAAGTCGGCAACGACCCGGTTGATTTTTCTTTACAACTTCGTAATCCCGTTTCTTCCGTTGATTTTTCAGGAAATGCAAAAGGCAGGTTTACACTGGATAATATAAAACAATTTACCACATTAGAACAAGGCACATCCATCAGCGGAATACTGAATGCAGACCTTGGCTTTACTGGCAATAAAACTGCAATAGATAAAAAAGAATACGATAAAATATTATTGAGTGGAACCGCAGGACTTAATAATGTAAAATACAAATCGAATGCCTATCCGACAGGAGTAAATATTTCCAGTACGCAATTAGCATTTAACCAGAAAAATGTAACGCTTAATAACTTTAGTGGCAATTATTTGGGAACCACTTTTACCGGTACCGGTGTTTTAAATAACCTGATAGGTTATGCCATGCAAGACCAGCCATTAACCGGCAGCATGAATGTGAATGCCGATAAAATGAACCTGAATGATTGGATGGGAACAACCGCCACTACACCTGCCGCTGCTACTACCAGTACTTCCAGCGACCCATTTCTCGTACCGGCTGATGTAAACTTTACCATCAAAGCTACCGCAGGTCAGGTAAAATATGATAAGGTTGATTATGACAATGTAAATGGCACACTGGTATTAAATGATGAGAAAATTACTTTGCAAAATGTAAAGACAGATGTATTGGATGGTAATGTGATATTAAACGGCTCTTACTCTACCAAACTAAATAAAAAAGAACCTGACATTGGATTGAGTTATGATATAAAAAACATGGATGTTCAAAAAGCATTCTTGTCCTATAATACAATACAGGCATTGATGCCCATTGGAAAATTCCT
>JANMFO010000163.1:0-5689 GCA_031374245.1 Chitinophagaceae bacterium
GCCCAGCATACCACTAAGTTGCAGGTTTAATGTTGAATTAATAACAGCATCCTGACTGTTACCAAACCCAATCTGCCGACCAAGACTTCCTTCTGCCTTTAATGTGCCGAAGTCGAAGATTCCTCTTTGCCCATTAGTTAGGCCATTATTATTTTCAAAAGGTTTGACAAAAAAATTATTGACCACACTATCATAACTCATCCGTTGTGCCACCGGATTTAGTTTATAAGGGAACACCCGGTAAGTGATAATAACACTATCAGCAGCTGGTTTCTTTTTCCAGTATAGCATTGCCTTTACAAAATCGAGCCGGTAATCGGATGCAGCTACATACGCAATGGAAAAAGTATTGGGGATGATACTGACCGTATCAATTCGCAAACTATCGGTATTTGTATTAAACGTTTTTTGCCGGAGATTGCCAGACGGGGTATTGCCTAAAGGAAACTGGGCACTGCTCCCAAGAGAAATCAATGTCAACAAAAAGATACCGGATATTCTACACAACCATCTCAATAGCAATGCCGTTTGACTAAAAATCGTAAAATTCGCACTATTTATTGCCTTAAAGTTATCCCATGCTGTTAATTACGGAAAAAGCGTCAAATTTGATTGCAAACTGCCTTAATCAACACCGTATGTTTACTTTTTTATCCCTGAAAATTAAGTGCCGGTTTCTTTTACTGATTTGTCTGCTGGCAAACTTAACCGGTGTTACACAAACGAATAATGCTAAAAAGAAAATTATACCGACAGGTTATAGTAAAACGGTGTCAGCAGGTATCAATATCACAATACCTGAATTCAGCCAAACACATAGTTTTGGCGCAGGTATTGGCTTTAGCTGGAGTAAACATCGTTTTGGTTTGATGGAGAAAAAACCATCTAAGCAGTTTGGTTTTATTGCAGATGGCGGTATTGATTATTATTTTGGTAAAAAGGAAACAGTTAGTGGCTACCCGTATCAATATAATGTGTTCACTTTTATTTATACTTATGGCGGTATTATTTATAATTGTTGTAAACGTGGCAACATAAACTTAACTACTGGCCCGACATTAGGATTAGAAGATGGATTCACAACCTTCTTTTGGGGGGTAAATCTCAGCGGAGCGTATTACATCAAAGATAAAATTGCAATAACACCCGGTATACATTTTATGAAAGACCCCGACAGTTACGACCCGCTGTTATCATGTTCAATAAAAGCAAGCTTTGCTTTTAAGTAATAAAAAAGCCCTTGATTAAAGGGCTTACAAAAATGAGTAGTTGAAAATTATTTATCCGACACCGCCCCCGCCATCATATACTCTCTATTCAACCTAGCAATATTCTCAATAGAAATCTCTTTCGGGCAAACTGCTTCACAAGCCCCCGTGTTGGTACAAGAACCAAAACCTTCTTTATCCATCTGCGCCACCATATTCATGGCTCTTGATTTTCTTTCTGGTTCGCCCTGTGGTAACAGTGCCAAATGAGAAACTTTAGCTGATACAAACAATAATGCTGACGAGTTTTTACAAGCTGCTACACAAGCACCACAACCAATACAAGCTGCTGCTGCAAACGCCGCATCTGCATTATCTTTATTAATAGCTATCGCATTGGCATCTACAGCACTACCTGTGTTAACTGAAATATAACCTCCGGCCTGGATAATACGGTCAAATGCGGAACGGTCAACCACTAAATCTTTAATAACAGGGAATGCATTGGCTCTCCACGGTTCAATAACAATAGTGTCGCCATCCTTGTAAGCTCTCATGTGCAACTGGCAGGAAGTGTTAGCATGCCATGGTCCATGTGGACGGCCATTAATATACATAGAGCAGGCACCGCAAATACCTTCCCGGCAATCATGGTCAAATGCAATCGGGTCTTTACCATTACGGATAAGTTCTTCATTCAGTACATCAATCATTTCCAGGAAAGACATTTCAGACGAAATATTCTTTACCGGGTAAGTTTCGAATCCACCTTTGTCAGTTGCATTTTTTTGTCTCCAGACTTTCAGCGTAAGATTCATCATGTAATGTTCCATAGCAACGAGTATAGTTCGTTAGTAATTTTATTTATAAGACCGTTGTGTCAATTTCACCACATCAAACTCCAATGGCTCTTTATGCAATTCCCAGTTACTCTCTCCTTTATATTCCCAAGCCGCCACATAAGCATAGTTTTCATCATCTCTTTTTGCTTCACCTTCTTCTGTCTGGCTTTCTTCTCTGAAATGACCACCACAACTTTCATTTCTGTCCAATGCATCTTTGCACATCAACTCACCCAGTTCAATAAAATCAGCCACACGGCCAGCCTTATCCAATTCAGGGTTCATTTCGTTAATGCCACCTGGTATTCTAACATCACTCCAGAATTCTTTTTTTAATGCCTGTACTTCGGCTATTGCATGGGTTAAGCCTGCTGCGCTGCGTGACATACCGCAATACTCCCATATTATTTTACCCAGCCTCTTATGAAAACTTTCAACAGTCTGCTTTCCTTTAATGTTCATTAATGTATTGATTCTATCTGCAACTGCTTTCTCTGTTTGCTCAAATGCTTCATGTGTCAATGGAATGGACTTTGTTGCAATTTCATCCGCCAGATAATTACCAATAGTATATGGAACTACAAAATATCCATCAGCCAATCCTTGCATTAATGCAGACGCACCAAGTCTGTTAGCTCCGTGGTCGCTAAAGTTTGCTTCACCCAAACAATACAATCCTTTTACATTCGTCATCAATTCATAGTCCACCCAAAGGCCACCCATTGTATAGTGAACAGCCGGATAAATCCGCATGGGTACTTCGTAAGGATTTTCGCCGGTAATCTTTTCATACATGTCAAACAGGTTACCGTATTCTTCTTTCACCACTTCTTTACCCAACCGCATCAATGTTTCCATGTCAGGATTTTCTATACCTAATTTCCCCGCTTCTGTTTTACCGTATTTATTTATCAGGTTAAATTTAAAATCTAAATACACCGCTTGCCCGGTAGTTCCTACCCCATAACCAGCATCACATCTTTCTTTTGCCGCTCTTGATGCTACATCTCTCGGCACCAGATTACCAAAAGCCGGGTAGCGACGTTCAAGGTAATAATCTCTTTCTTCTTCCGGAATATCGTTCGCTTTTCTTTTATCCCCTTTTTGTTTCGGCACCCAGATACGTCCATCATTTCTAAGTGACTCAGACATCAATGTCAATTTCGACTGATGGTCGCCACTCACCGGTATACAAGTCGGATGTATTTGTGTAAAGCACGGATTCGCAAATGTTGCTCCTTTCTTATGTGCTTTCCATGCAGCGGTTACATTACTTCCCATTGCATTGGTAGATAAATAAAATACATTTCCATATCCACCGGTACATAATAAAACAGCATGCCCAAAGAAACGTTCCAGTTCACCAGTAACAAGGTTACGGCAAATAATACCTCTTGCTTTCTCATCAATCATTACCACATCCAGCATTTCATGACGACTGTACATTTCTACGTTGCCTAATGCCACTTGTCTTTCCAATGCCTGGTAAGCCCCTATCAATAATTGCTGACCGGTTTGACCCGCCGCATAAAATGTTCTTTTTACCTGTGTACCGCCGAATGAACGGTTATTCAATAATCCACCATACTCTCTTGCAAACGGAACACCCTGCGCCACACATTGGTCAATAATATTTACACTCACTTCCGCTAACCGGTGCACATTCGATTCTCTTGCACGGTAGTCGCCACCTTTCACCGTATCATAAAACAAACGGAAAACTGAATCACCATCATTCTGATAATTCTTAGCCGCATTAATACCCCCTTGTGCAGCAATACTATGAGCCCGGCGTGGAGAATCCTGGAAGCAAAATGCTTTTACTTTATAACCCAGCTCACCAAGTGCAGCAGCAGCCGAAGCACCAGCCAAACCAGTACCAACGATAATGATTTCTAATTTGCGTTTGTTAGCCGGGTTCACTAATTTACAATGGCCTTTGTAGTCCACCCATTTTTCTTCTAACTTACCTGCGGGAATTTTTGAATCCAACATATACCTCTGATTACTTTGATATAAATGATTTGAATGATTCCTTTTTTGTTACCAGCTTCAGTTCCCTGACCATCTTCATTGCGGCCTAAGGCCAGTTAATTTATTTTCTTCCACTGGAAGAGAATAAATTAATCACTCTTCATCGTTCTGTTCGCTGCTCAACAATTGTTGAACCCCTTCGGGGTTCTAATACAATTTACTTTTTCAATTTCCGGGTTTCACCCGGAGCTATTCTTATTTGACCCTTTCAGGGTCTCTTACTCCCGACTCCTGACTAAAGAATCCCGAATCTCCCTACACCCATCCCAAATACATACTCACCGGCATCATAGCAAAGGCAAATGAAATAATAATAGAATAACCAATACCCACATTTTGAATCAACGCTACATATTTTGAATTACTCACTCCAACAGTACGGAATGCACTTTGAAAACCATGAATTAAATGCCAGCATAAGGAGAAGCAGGCAAACACATACACAATGACAACCCACAGTTCGCTAAAAGTAAATTGCATCAGGTTGTACATGTTATGCATTTCCACTCCGCCAATAGTTGTTTCGGTCAATTCAGGATGTCCGATAAAACGGGCAGGTACCCAAAAATGCCACCAATGCAAAATGAAGAATAATAAAAGGATTGTTCCAAGCAAAGCCATGCTGCGGCTGTACCATTTGCTACCTTTGTTACCCATTGGCACGGCATACCCTTTTTTTCTTTTGCTGCGGTTTTGCAACTCCAGCATATATCCTTGAATAATGTGCAGGAAGATGCCGAGGAAAAGACCAATTTCTGCAATACGAATTAAAACAGTACTTCCCATGAAATGGGCAGCTTTGTTAAACATATTACCACCATCATTTGCCCAAATAGTGGCATTTATACCGGCATGCACCACTAAAAAAATTATCAGAAACAAACCCGTCAACGCCATTACCCACTTTTTACCAATCGAGGAAGTAAACAATTCAGACCATTTCATCAGCTTATCTTTTATTTTTTAATTGCCTGATGTTTCTTTCGCAACAACTTTTTCCAGATATAATAAAAAATGTTGCTTCAGATTCATAAGCGATGTTCTTAGTAAGAAGAATCAATTTCAGCAAAAATACTATCCAATGACCAAAAACTGACAAAAGTTTTAAATGATTAAAATCAGTATAAAAACCCTGCATTTTAATTACCAAGCCTTGCCATCAGTTCATTATCTATTTTTTTGAACAAATGAAATGGTTTATAAGTTCGCCAGTTATCTAATTCCATTAATTCAACGTATCGGTTTAAATGAGCATGTTTAAAGTCGTATTGGGTTTGCTCCGGCATGTTTAAACAAACCACCCATCCATTCTCATCCGTCACTTCTTCAAAAAGTTCTTCATAATAATCTTTGACATCGCTATGGAAGTTCAACACATTCTCTCCTATCAGGATGAACTTGTAAATACCTTCAAACATAAACTTCTCGAGTACTTCCCGTTTCAGTTCCATTATGTCGTTCTCAATCGCATCATTCCATTCTCCTATCAATTCGATTACAGCATATTTCTCCTCATAGTCAGCAATCAATACTTTCAGGTACAGCGTACGGCTGCCAAAATCATCCCATTGGGGATGGATATAATAATTGTAAACAGTTTGAGAG
>JANMFO010000168.1:0-23020 GCA_031374245.1 Chitinophagaceae bacterium
TGACATTGGATATAACCGGTGCAGAAACACATTGCAGTATTCTAACCATTGCACCTTCATCAAAAGAAAAAGGTGTGATATGGATTGGTACAGATGATGGTAATGTGCAGCTGACAAGAGATGGTGGAAAAACATGGACCAGCTTCCGTGGAAAAATTGCTGGCATGCCAATGGGTTGCTGGATACCACAAGTAACTGCATCACGGTATAATGCAGGTGAGGCATTTGTAGTAGCCAACGATTATCGCCGTGGTGATTTTAAACCATATATTTTCAGAACAACTGATTATGGAAAAACATGGACAAGTATGGTAGACGAAAATAAAGTGAAAGGGTATGCTTTATGCATGATTCAGGATCCTACGGAACCTAATTTAATTTTTGCAGGTACCGAACATGGTTTGTGGGTAAGTTTTGATAATGGTTCCACCTATCAGCAATGGAAAAATGGTTTCCCTTCTGTTTCCACTTTTGATTTAGCCATACAGGAAAGAGAAGCTGATTTAGCTATTGCAACATTTGGCCGTGCCCTTTGGATATTGGATGATATTTCTCCATTACGCAAAGCTGCTGCAGCAAGTGGTAAAACATTTACCAATAACATTACGGTATTTAAAGCACCTGAAGGTATACAAGCACAGTACCGTGCAGCACCGGGTTATGAATGGAGTACATTAGGATTATGGGATGCCGAAAATCGCCGTCGTGGTGCAGAAGTTTCTTACTTCATCAATAAATTACCGCAACGGCCACGAAGAGATTCGGCAATAACAACACCTGCGGCATCTGATATGAATATATCTGGCGGACAACCCGGCGGTGGAGGACAAGGAAGAGGTGGAGGGCAAGGAAGATTTGGTGGTGGCGGATCTGGTGGTGGTATGGGAAGCGGGGATAGTGTGATGGTAAGAATTTATAATGACAAAAATGAGTTGATACGTAATTTAAGATGGAGAGCCGACAGTGGTTACAATCGTCAGTACTGGGGTATGGAAGAAAAAGGTTTCCGCCAACCCGGCTCACTAAAACCGAGACCCGGAAGCCAGGAGCCAGGAGGTTTCCAGGTATTACCCGGTACTTATAAAGTTGTTATATCATTAGCAAGAGAAATGGATTCCACTTTTGTTACGGTAAAAGACGATCCAAGAATTGGCAACCAGAATGAAATCAAACTGGCACAACGGAAAATGTATGACCGATTAAGAAAGAAAGCAGATAAGTTAACCGAAGGAATGGATAGGCTAACAGAAGCTGAAGAAGTATGTACCAAAATGCAGGCACAACTAAAAGGTGTGGAAGGGAAAGATATTGACTCCCTGAGAAAAACAACAACAGCACTACAGGATTCATTGAAGTTTATCCGTGAATTTATCAGCGGTAAAACAAGTGAAAGGCAAGGTATATCAAGACCACCGCAAATAGTAGTAACAACTGTTATGCAACAAGCCATGCAATATATCGGCAGCAAGCAAACTATACCCGGAGCACAGGAAGAGAAATTAGTAATAGGTGCAGAAGAAATGATTGAACAAGCTTTACAACGCATCAATGGTTTATTTGATGGAAAATGGAAAGCTTACCGACAGCAGGTGGAAGGAACCAAAGTGAATTTATTTAAGGAGTATAAACCGATTGAATAAACAATAAATAGTTTGACTTAAGGGTTGTCTTTTAGACAACCCTTTTTATTTAGCAAATGGGAATTATATATCCGGAATGAAGTAAGTATGGTATGAATGGCCATCCCATCTCCGGCATTTCATTTACTTTTGCCCTAAAGAATGGTGTTATGAAATTGTCACATTTATCGGAAACATTAATCGGTTCGGAAATAGTAAAACTTGGTGGCGAAATAAGAGAAAAGATCCGGCAGGGAGAACGGATTTATAATTTCACGGTGGGTGATTTTGATCCTTCTATTTTCCCTATTCCTAAAGAATTGGAAGATGCGATTGTAGATGCTTATCGCAAACATTTTACCAACTACCCGGCAGCAGAAGGGAATCTTGATTTACGGGAAGCAATACATTCTTTTATAAAAGATGAAGAAGGATTGGATTATGGCAGCAATGAAATATTGGTGGCTTCTGGTGGCCGTCCGTTAATTTATGCCACATTCCGGGCAGTATGTGACAAAGGAGATAAAATAATTTATGCAGTACCCAGCTGGAACAATAACCATTATACTCATTTTGTAAGTGGTGAGCATATTGTAATAGAAGCAACAGCGGAAACGAATTTTATGCCCACTGCTTCTGCTATTCGTCCACATATAAAAGAAGCAGTCCTTATTTCCTTATGTTCCCCTCAAAATCCTACTGGCACTACTTTTAAGAAAGAAGAACTGGAAGCCATCTGCGACTTGGTAATAGAAGAAAATGCAAGACGGGGCAAAGACGAGAAAAAATTATATGTCATGTACGATCAGATGTACTGGCATCTTACTTATGGTACTATTGAACATTACAATCCTGTTTCATTACGACCAGCTATGAGGGAGTACACTATTTTTATTGATGCTATCAGCAAAGTGTTTGCCGCTACCGGTGTACGGGTGGGGTGGAGCATGGGACCGGCAACTGTTATCAGCAAAATGAAAGCTATTCTTACGCATATCGGTGCATGGGCACCCATGGCAGAACAAAAAGCGGTAGCGTATTATCTTGGTAACCGTGAGGGTATTAAGGAATACTTATCCCACTTTAAAAGTGAAATAGAAGAACGACTTCATCGCATCTATGATGGCTTTATGCAATTAAAAAGCGAAGGCTTATCTGTTGATGCTATTGCGCCGGAAGCTGCTATCTACCTCACTATAAAAATTGATTTGGCAGGGAAGAAAACTACAGATGGTAAAGTATTAACTGACCAGAGTGAGGTAACTGCTTATGTACTTAATACGGCAGGCCTTGCTGTTGTTCCTTTCTATGCTTTTGGTGCTGATAAAAGTTCCACCTGGTACCGCCTGAGTGTTGGCACCTGCAAAAAGAATGAAATTGAAGAGATGATTGGAAAATTGAGAGAAGCTTTGCAAAAATTATCATAGTATATTTCTACACTGCCTGGTAGTATAACAATCACATCCTGAAAAACCTCAACCTATTCGTATGCTAAAAATTATACCCCACTTGTATTAATAAAATTGACGAGAGCGGCGGTATTTTTCAGATGCAGTTTCTTAAGAATATTATAGCGGTGTACTTCTACCGTTTTTAAAGAAATGCCCAGTTCTGAAGATGCCTCTTTTGATGACATTCCTTCTTTTATCAGTTTGGCAATCTCTATTTCTCTCTTCGACAGGTTATTGATATCCGATTGCCGGGTCTGTTCATCCAATTGCTGATCAGCAAGGATATTTTTCACTTCATCGCAAACATATTTTCTTCCGGCATCCACTTCCAGTATGGCCATAATAAGCTCCTCCCGGGATGAATTTTTGCTTACATATCCTAATGCCCCTGCCTGGAACATTTTTTTAGCATACACCGGAATGGAATGCATTGAAACACCAATGATCCTGGAACCAGGTGATTGCTTCCGTATTATTTTGGTAGTATCAAATCCATTAACCGGGGACATATTAATATCCATTAATATTATGCGGGGCCTTTTTGTTTTGGCCATTTCTATAGCTTCGTCACCATTACTGGCGGCTCCCACTACCTGCAACCGGGGTTCTTTGTTAAGCACATGCGACCAGGACTCTCTTATTAGCCGGTGATCATCTACAAGAAGAATAGTTATTTTTTCCATACAATAAGTTGTAAGGGATTATTTTTTTAACCTTTTTCTTAAGAAGATTCCAGATTAATAAATACAGGTAATAATCATTTACTGGTGCAAAGTATTTATAGACTAATTAAATACTTGTAAAAGAAATAAGGGAATATGTGTAGTTATTCTGCTACAAAAAAGCCATGAAGAGAGGGAATTTTGTACGCCTGGTAAATTGTTCTAATTTTTATTTATCAAAAACCTGAAAGGACGCAATGTATAAAAATGGGATTCTTTTAATATTTTTTTAGTTTTAGACGTAATCCTGTTGCGGTCAACTAATTCGTGGGCTGTGCAAAATGATTCAGGGGACTCCGTTTGTGCAAGTAGTTTATTAAGTGTCTCCACCTCCTGCTGTATAGCATGTTCAGTCATGAACTCATGCTTCAGCATTACCATTATGTCACGATTGAGGTTTATCATTTAATATCAGTTCTTTTAATAACCGCTCATTCCTTTATGGCTTGGACAACCACAGTTTTTTCCACCTTTTCCGCTTCCGGAATAATAGTTTTTATTGCAAGAAGTTATCAGAACTGTTCCTGCTATTAACAGTAAAAAGGCTATTTTGTTGATGGTCTTCATAATTTGTCCTTTGGATTCCTTCAGAGCATGTCTAAAATAAAACTATTTTACGAACAAATTAGTATGCAGTTTGGCAAAAAAGGCAAAAATTAATACAGATCAACCTAATTATGGAGAAACCCGTACGAAAACCCCGCATTCTGGTAGCACCGCTTGACTGGGGCCTCGGCCATGCCACCCGCTGCATACCCATTATTTCGGAGTTGCAGAGGCAAGGCACCGACGTATGGCTGGCTGGCGAAAGCTTCCAGAAAGAGCTCCTTCAGCAGGAATTTCCAGATTTGCCTTTTCTGCCGCTGGAAGGATATCGGGTAAAATATGCCCGAACAGGCATTGGCGTGTTGTTAAGCATCTTCAGGCAAACACAAAAAATTCTTTCCGCTATAAAGAAAGAAAATAAATGGCTGAAAAAGATAGTAGCTGAACATGAGCTTGATGCAGTGATAAGCGATAACCGTTATGGCTTGCATCACCCTGATATACCGTGTGTTTTCATCACCCACCAGTTAACGATTAAAAGTCCGTTAGGTAAATGGACAGAAAAAATAGTACAGAAAAAAAACTATCAGTACATCAACCAGTTTACAGAGTGCTGGGTGCCTGATGTGGAAGGGGATAACAATTTGGCCGGAATATTATCTCACCCACAAAAAAAAACTGTTGTTCCTGTTTATTATATCGGCTCTTTGTCAAGATTTCGAATAACCAATGAGCCGGTAAAAAATAATCACCTGCTCATCATTTTATCAGGCCCGGAACCTCAGCGAAGTATTCTTGAAAATAAAATTATTCAGCAGGTTGCCCATTATCCATCAACAGCAACTATTGTAAGGGGATTGCCGGGATCTCATTCTCTTATCCCCTCTTCTGGTATGATAAAATTTTATAACCATTTACCTGCCGGTGAATTGAATAAAGAAATGGAACAGGCAGAATACATTATAAGCAGAAGCGGCTATAGTACTGTTATGGATCTGGTGAAGCTGAAAAAGAAAAGTATTTTAATTCCCACACCCGGACAGACGGAGCAGGAATACCTGGCTGACTATCTTTCTAAGAAACAAATTGCTTTTTGTGTACAGCAAAAAGATTTTTCACTAACCGCCTCTATAAAAAATGCTTCGCAGTTTTCTTATCAGCTTCCTTCTTTGAATTCCGGGCAACTGCTTGAGCCAACTATTTCAAGATTGATTTCTTCTTTACATTAACGTTAAACCAGTACAACTAACTACCATTCTTTGGATAATCAAAAAACCAGGATTCCTTTTTTGCACTTTTAAAATCTGCCCAGGTTGCACAGTCAATCTTTACTGCAAAAATGCCACAGGTTGGAATGTTATCAATCCTTGCTTCGGTAAGCTGGTTGGCAAAATCTGTAATACCGGGATTGTGTGAAAAGACAGCAATGCTATCAAATTTATTTTTAGTCTTTGCTATTACATCATAGAATACATGTTCAGCGGCACCGTATAGTTCCTGGTAAAAAATAATTTCGTCTTTATCCCTTTTATATACGTCAGCAAAAAGACCTGCGGTTTTTTTAGCCCTCTTTGCAGGGCTGGAAATAAATGCATCAATGGCGATTTTTTTATCCAGTAGCCGTTGTGCCATTACGGGTGCATCTCTTTTGCCCCGTTCATTTAATGGCCTCTCAAAATCTGGTAGTGAAAAATCACCCCAGTCGCTTTTAGCATGGCGGATAAGTAATAATTGTCTCATTTAAATATTTTTAAAAAATTGCTGAAAGCAATAAAATGAAAATACGAAACCACAAACTCAGCCTGGTTAAAATAATTTTCGGAGTTATACATCCCGACTCCTGACTCACGACTACTAACTTTCTTTAATAACCTCTCACATTCTTTCCTTCCATATAATTCATGAAAGCTTTATTTACAACCTTGTTGCCTCCGGGGGTAGGGTAGTTGCCGGTAAAATACCAGTCTCCCAAGTTATTAGGACAGGATTTATGCAAATCTTCAATGCTTTGGAAAATAACATCAACCGGTATATCGAGACCGACAGGAGTAATAAGTTGTGCTATTTTATTGGAAATTTCATCAGTAGTAAACTGTTTGTATAATTGTTTTACTATATTTTCGGAATGCAGTTGATTGTTTCGTTGCAATTCCTTGCATTTTTCCAATAATTCTTTCAGGTAATCCATTTTCCCGTTTTCTTTCATCAACTCTATCGCTGCATTGAAAGCGATGAAGTCACCCATCTTACTCATATCAATACCATAACAATCCGGGTAGCGGATCTGTGGTGATGAAGACACTACTATGATACGTTTGGGCTTCAATCTACCCAGCATACGGATGATACTTTCCTTAAGCGTAGTACCACGTACAATCGAATCATCTATCACTACTAATGTATCCAGACCAGGGCGAACTGTTCCGTAGGTAATGTCATAAACGTGTTGCACCATTTCATTACGGCTGGCATCCTCAGTAATAAACGTCCGCATTTTTACATCCTTGATGGCAATTCTTTCCTGCCGTATACGTCGTGTTACCATCTCACTCAGCTTCTCTTCATCATAATCTTTGCCCCAGCTGAGTATGCGTTCAATTTTTATTTTATTCAGATAATTTTCCATGCCTTTTACCATACCATAAAAAGCAGTCTCAGCAGTATTGGGAATAAAAGAAAAAATAGTATTCTTTAAATCATGATCTATTGCATCCAGAACTCTTTCACTTAAATTATAGCCAAGTGCTTTTCTTTCTTTATAAATTTTTTCATCACTGCCCCGGGAAAAATAAATTCTTTCGAAGCTGCAAGCCTTTCTTTCTTTCGGTTCTAATATCTGTGCTATTTCTATTTCGCCTTTTTCATTTACTATTAATGCTTGCCCGGGCATCAGTTCTTTTACTTCGTTTTCACCAACATTAAACGTTGTTCTGATAGCGGCCCTTTCCGATGCGGCTACTACTACTTCTTCATTAATGTAATAGTAAGAAGGACGTATACCGTGTGCATCACGAAAAACAAAACCAATACCATTGCCGGTAACACCACCCACATGAAAACCACCATCAAGTAATGGTAATGTTTTCTTTAATACTTTTTTAATATCCATGTGCTCAGGAGATGCTTCATCTTCTTTACAAAGAAAAGTGTGCATCAACTCTATCATTGCAGCCAGATCACTGAAACGGGTAGTGGCACTTGGTTCTTTTCCTACAAGGGCAAAAAGTTCTTCAGCATTTACAATATTGAAATTACCTGCCATAGCCAGGTTTCTTGCAGGAATTGTATCACGGTTGATAAAGGGATGACAATATTCTAATTTATTTTTTCCTTGTGTGCCATAGCGTAAGTGGCCAAGTAATATCTCACCTAAAAAGTTTACATGACCTTTCATCAATCCGGGATGGTTCCTGATACCGGGATGGTATTTTTCAAGCTCCTCAACTTCCTTTCCTATCTGGTGAAAAATATCTGGGATGGCCTGGGGGGCATTACTCCGCATACGGTTAAGGAATGGATACCCAGGTTCTACATTTAGTTTTACCGATGCAACACCGGCACCATCCTGACCACGGTTGTGCTGTTTTTCCATCAGTAGATAGAGCTTATTAAGGCCCCACAGCACCGTACCATATTGTTGCTGGTAATAAGAAAAAGATTTTCGTAACCGGATAAATGCCAGTCCGCATTCGTGTTTGATCGGATCGCTCATGAAAGCCGCCGTGTTTTTTTAAGAAGCCGCAAAGGTAGGCGATAAATGCTTCACCGCCGTGTTATCATTTTAGCTTTTATCAACAAAAAACCGGATAAGAGCTATCATTAATATCCCTTGGTGTCAGTACTGAACCTGGTCAGTTGAGGACAATCTGTTCCTGTTTCTGGATCAACAGAAATATAATAAGTCGCAATCTTGTTTTTCATCCATTTATCCAGCGTCTTACTTTTCTTTTCTTCCAGGGCAAATTGAGATATTTTGCTGTAGTCATCCTGCAGATTCATACGATGTGGTTCTGAACGGGATTTCAGGTATACAATTCTTGCTCCTTTTTTTCCCTGCTCTCCTTCAAACGGGGTAGGCTGTGAAAACTCTCCCACCTTCATTTTACTTATCATACCTACCATATCTTTATCCAGGGCATCAATAGTAACATAAGTAGAACCGTCCCTACCAGTAATAAACGGTCCCATGCCCCGCATATCTTCATCACTGTATTTACCTGCTGCTTCATTAAAGCCGATTGTTCCCGCAATAATTTTTGACCGAACTGTATCCAGTTTACCGATAGCTTGTTTTATTTCATCTTCTGTAACAGGAGGTATGCGCAATATATGGCGAACAACAGCATCATCACCATTGCGTTGTACCATTTGAATAATATGAAACCCGAATTTTGATTTAACCGGATTGGATATTTCTCCTTCTTTTAAACGAAAAGCTGTTGACATAAATACAGGATCCCAGTTTTTCTCATTCCGGTTTATCTCATATTGACCACCTCTGTCTTTACTACCCGGATCTTCTGTTACTTTTCTGGCCAACTGATCAAAGGTTGTTATCTTAGATTCTACCTGCTTTTTATAATTATTCATTTCCCCGATGATATATTGCTCCAGTTCTCTGGAAGCCTTTGGGAAATTCACAATCTGCCCTATTTCCAGTTCGGATTCATAAAAGGGTAAGCTGTCTTTGGGAATTTTATCAAAAAAAGCTTTTACTTCATTAGGCGTTATTCTTACACTGCCCACAATTTTTTGTTGCATCGCTGAAGCAAGCTTTTGCTCTTTTACGGATTCCCTTGCATCATCTTTAATCTGATAAACGGTTTTACCAGCCATATCTTCCAATGCACCTACACTGCCCAATTGATTAACGTAATAACGAATTTTCTGATCCAGTTCTGCTTCCACTTCATCATCAGTAACAGGGAGTGAATCTTTTTCTGCCTGCAGCATTAATACTTTGGAAACTATCGCCTGCTCCATCAGCATACAATCTGCATTATCCGGAACAGTGCCCCCCTGGCGGGCTATGTCTGCAATGGAATTTTTAATATCGGATTGAAGGATGATACGATCCCCTACAATAGCAGCAATTTTATCAGCTACTACTTTCTTGGCTTGTGTCTGAGCCATAGCAGTGACACTAATCAATAATACAAAGGCAGTTAAAACTCTTTTTGTGTAACGCATAAGTTCAAAAGTACTTTGACAAGTAAAACTTAAAGAAGATAGGGTTGGTATTTAACAAAAGATTGATGAAAGTCACAAGATTCAGGAAACAAGGTACAAGAAGGTCGTATTATTGAAAAGAACTTTGTAATTTAAGCCTTGTTCCTTGTCTTCGTGTGCCTTGTTTCTTTACAGCGTTCTCTTCACTTCCTCAATCTCATACGCTTCTACCACATCTCCCACTTTATAATCACTGAAATTTTTAATAGTTAAACCACACTCCATTCCCGACAATACTTCTTTAGCATCATCCTTAAACCGTTTCAACGAGGCTAATTCTGCACTGGCTCCTTCACCGCTAGGATAAGTAACGATACCATCCCGTATCAGGCGGATTTTTGAATCTCTCTTAATCTTGCCTTCCAGTACAACACAACCTGCTACTGTTGCTTTGTCAAACTTGAACACTTCTCTTATCTCTACGTTAGCAACAATTTTCTCCTGCACTTTTGGCTCCAGCATTCCCTCCATAGCACTCTTCACTTCTTCAATAGCATTATAGATAATGGAGTACATCTTAATCTCGATACCAGCATTGTCTGCCAGTTTGGATGCCTGCAATGAAGGACGAACATTGAATGCAATAACGATGGCATCAGATGCTTCAGCCAGTACGATATCGCTTTCATTAATCTGTCCAACTCCTTTATGAATCACACTTACTAAAATTTCCGGAGTAGATAACTTTTGTAATGAGTCACTCAATGCTTCTACAGAACCATCCACATCACCCTTGATGATTACTTTCAATTCCTTGAAGCTGCCAAGTGCCAAACGACGACCAATCTCATCGAGTGTAATATGTTTTTTTGTTCTGATACCCTGTTCTCTTAATATCTGTGCACGGCGGTAAGCAATTTCTTTTGCTTCTGCCTCATCTTCATACACCTTGAATTTTTCACCTGCTTGCGGTGCACCATTCAAACCTAATACCACTGCCGGTGCAGAAGGGCCTGCTTTTTCTTCTTTCTTATTTCTTTCGTTGAATAAGGCTTTTACACGACCAAAATACTGACCACTCACAATCAAATCACCGGGCTTCAATGTTCCGTTTTCCACCAGCAATGTGGCAACGAAACCACGGCCTTTATCCAATGATGCTTCAATGATAGTACCTGTTGCTTCCCGGTTAGGATTAGCTTTCAGGTTAAGCATTTCTGCTTCCAGCAATATTTTTTCCAAAAGTTTATCAACGTTCAAGCCACTCTTAGCTGCTATCTCCTGGTTTTGAAACTTACCACTCCATTCTTCTACCAATATATTCATTTTCGAAAGCTGCTCGTATATCTTCTGCGGATTGGCACCGTCTTTATCAATTTTATTTACAGCAAATATCATGGGTACATTAGCTGCCTGCGCATGGCTTATTGCTTCACGGGTTTGTGGCATCACTGCATCATCAGCCGCAATTACTATTACTGCAATATCGGTAACCTTAGCACCCCTTGCCCTCATCGCTGTAAATGCTTCGTGACCGGGAGTATCCAAGAATGTAATTTCTTTCCCATTAGGTAATGTAACCTGGTAAGCACCGATGTGCTGGGTAATACCTCCTGCTTCACCGGCAACCACACTGGCGCTGCGGATGTAATCGAGTAATGATGTTTTACCATGGTCAACGTGGCCCATGATAGTTACAATAGGTGAACGGAACAGCAGATTTTCTTCATCATCATCGTCATCTTCTTCTTCCATCTCCATCTGCTTCTCCATATTAATGAACTCCACATCATAACCAAATTCACTTGCCACCAGCTCAATTACTTCTGCATCCAAACGCTGGTTGATAGACACCATGATGCCGAGGCCCATACATTTACTTATAACTTCAGCAAAGCTTACATCCATCAGGTTGGCTAATTCACTAACGCTGATAAATTCAGTTACCTGTAATTTGTTATCATCCGTAATGTTGCCCTGAGCATCCGCCATCTCCTGCCTCTTTTCACGACGCATTTTGGCTTTGAGGTTTTTGCCACCTCTGCTGCCACCGGCCAGTTTGGCCTGTGTTTCTTTTATTTTTTCCTGAATTTCTTTTTGATCAATCAGTTTATCTTCCCGACGTATCGGAGTATTGGGCCGGCGATTTCCGCCACCTCCGCCACTTCCACTTCTGCCCCTGTTATCACCGCCACGGTTGAAGTTGCCTCCACCACCGCCTGTTGCGCCTCCACCTTGCCTTCTATCACCACCGCCGGTATCTTTATTAATGAAAATCTCCCGCTTCGGATCTCTCTTTTCTATTGGGATACGTTTTCTTTTTTTCTTTTCGTCTTTTACAGGTCTTGTATCGTTATTAACCGGCAATTCAATTTTTCCAAGAATTTTTGGACCAGTTAGTTTTTCAACTTCTATATTTTCAATTACAGCCGGTACATCTTCTTCAGCAACCTGTTCTTCTGCCACTACAACTTTTTCTTCTTTTGCTGCTGCTTTTACTTCCTCTTCTTCTTCTTTCTTAGTTTTTTTCGCTTTCCCTTTTACCGGTTTTTCTTCTGCTACCTGAGCCTTTACTTCTTCTTTTGGAACTTTTATTATTTTTTTGGGGCGTGTGGAAGAATCGATTGCAGAAAGATCAATTTTTGTAATGACTTTGGGGCCTTCTAATTCAGGCGCATCTACTTTCGTTACTTCCTCTTCTTTTTCTTTTGCAGGCTCTTCTTTTGGCAACACTATCGGTTTTTCTTCTTCCACTACTACCGGAGCTTTTATCTCTTCTTCTTTCTTCACCAGTTTTGGTGCTGATTTATCTTCCTTTTTGAAGCTTATCTCTTCGTCTTCTTTTTTCTTTTTCGCTTCAGCCGATGCTCCTTTTGGAAGATCTACCTGGTTGCTTTTTATTTTGGCGGCCTTATCGCTTGAAAATTCTTGTTGCAAAGAACGATACATGTCCTCAGTCAATTTGGATGTTGGCTTCAATTCATCTTTTGGAAACCCTTTTCCTAACAGGAAGGCAATAAGGGTATCCTGACCAATGTTAAATTCTTTGGCCGCAGCTAATAATCTTGGAAGTTTTAATTCTGCCATTCAGGTGTTTTAATTGTCTTTATTGTGAGGCGTGAATCGTAAGGCGTTAGAAGCTATCACGACTGACGTCTCACGGCATTATTCTTTTTCAAATTCTTCTTTCAATATTTTTCTAACCTCTTCTATCGTTTCTTTCTCCAGGTCAGTTCTTCTTTCCAGTTCTTCAGGAGTAAGGTTCAGCACACTTCTTCCGGTATCACAACCTACTCTTTTAAGTTCATCAATAATCCAGGTTTCGATTTCATCGCTGAATTCTTCAAGGTCAATATCAAATTCATCCACTTCATCTCCTTCTTTATCACGATAAACATCCAACTCATACCCTGTCAAATCACAGGCCAGCTTAATGTTTACACCTCTGCGGCCAATGGCCAATGAAACCTGGTCTGGTTTCAGATAAACATTCGCATGTTTAGCTTCATTGTCCAACTCCATGCTGGTAATTTTGGCCGGAGTAAGAGAACGCTGTATTAATAGTTGAATATTACTTGTCCAGTTGATAACATCAATATTCTCATTTTTCAATTCCCGAACGATACCATGAATACGGCTACCTTTCATACCCACACAAGCACCAACGGGGTCAATTCTATCATCGTAAGATTCTACCGCAACTTTAGCCCTTTCTCCCGGATCTCTTACAATTTTCTTTATCACAATCAGGCCGTCAAAAATTTCCGGCACTTCTATCTCTAATAATTTAGCCAAAAATTCTGGTGATGTTCTGGAAAGAATAATCACCGGGCTATTATTCTTCATGTCTACTTTCTTCACTACAGCACGGATATTTTCTCCTTTTTTGAAATAATCCTGTGGTATTTGTTCACTCTTCGGAAGAATCAATTCATTGCCTTCTTCATCCAGCAATAAAATTTCTTTTTTCCATACCTGGTATACTTCAGCACTGATAATATCACCAACCCTGTCGCCATATTTTTTAGCCAGTACATTTTTCTTTAAATCGCTGATGCGGCTGGCCAAGGTTTGTTTGGCAGCCAAAATAGCCCGGCGGCCAAAATCAAGCAGGTCAATTTCTTCGTATAATTCTTCGCCTACCTCAAAGTCTGGTTCAATTTTTACTGCATCGGAGTAAGCCACCTGTGCCAAAGGGTCTTCCACTTGTCCATCTTCTACAATCATCCGGCGGCGGATGATTTCCAGGTCACCTTTTTCGGCGTTTACAATCACATCAAAATTGTCATCACTGGTGTACTTTTTGCGAAGCAGGGTTTTAAATACATCTTCTACCACTTTCATCATAGTAGGGCGGTCAATATTTTCTGCCTCTTTAAAATCCTGGAACGCATCTATCAGGTTAATACTTGACATAACACATAGCTTTTTAGAATTTAATTTGAACTTTTGTTGTTTTTATGTTATCAAAAGAAAGAGTGTGTTGCACTTTTTCCATTTTCTTGCCTTTGCCTTTAATTTCTTCTACCACAATATCAGTTTCTGTTGCACTTATCAATTTCCCTTCGCTTTTTACATCTTCCTTATCAGTTACTTCCACAAAACGACCAATATTTTTCAGGTATTGGCGGTGAAGTTTTAGTGGTTCTTCCAGCCCCGGTGATGATACTTCTAACGAAAAATCGCCGTTTGGATAAAAATTTTCCTCCTCCAGCTGCCTGTACAAGCGGCGGTTATACTGAACCAACTTGTCAATGCCAACTCCCTGATCACCATCAATAAACACCTTAATGTTATTGGTAGGTTTAATCCTTATTTCCACCAGAAAAACATCCGGTTCGGACTTGATTAATCCCCTAACCCGTAGTTCCAATGCCTGTATTTGTGCTTCGCTGTTCATGGGGTATAAAAGAAGAAGGGAACGGCCTCGTTCCCTTCTTACTGCTATTTCCAATGCAAATGTAAGGGAAATGGCCTATATCTGCCAAATTGCAGTTGCAAAAAACAGCAAGTTAATAATTCGGTAAACAGCCGCTTTTTTCCGGCAATGGCCCGATCCGCCTGCTTATCTTTGAGTTGTGAAATACGTTTTATTCGCCTTACTGGCATACATATTATACCAGTTCATTTTTAAACTGGTGATCCCGGTGTACCTCGCTTCACGCAAAATAAAGAAGGGTTTCCAGGAAATGCAAAGCAAAATGCAGGAACAGATGAATCAGCAACAACAAGGTTACAGGCCTGAACCTTCTCCTTCCAACCCGGAGCCAAAGAAAAAGGGCGGGGATTATATTGATTTTGAAGAAGTGAAGTAATGCCCCTGTCCCCTAAAGGGAGACTTCGGTTAATAAAACTTACCATTCATACATTTTGCTGAAAGAAAAACGAATAAGCTAACTCCAGAATAAAAGTTTATATAGTAGCCTTATGTTTTTGTTGAATAGCATTACTGAACGATGAATTGTGCGACGCAAAGAATGATGATAGTAATTCTTTCGCTGGCTAAATAGATTTTTCCTTATTTCTTCTGTGCAAATAACCAGGATAATAAATCAGGTTCTGCAAATGCTGAATCCCAGCTGTTGTGATTGGCATTGGGGTATAAGGTAAATTTTACGGATGCTTTTACTTCTTTCAAGGCATTCACCATATCTTCTGAGAGTTTTGGTGGCACCACATCGTCTTTACCGCCATGAAAAACCCACCATCTTGTTTTTTTAAGTGCTGAAGCGGTGGTTGTATTTCCGCCGCCACAAATAGGAATAGCAGCAGCAAATAATTTTGAGTTTCGTCTTACTATTTCAAAGGTGCCCATGCCACCCATAGAAAGGCCGCCGACATAAACCTGTTTTTTGGCAACCGGATAGGTTTTCATAATATTCATCAATAACTCTTGTGCCAGCTTCATAGCAATGGTTGGCTCACCTGCTTCCTGGAATGAAAAAGTTCTTTTTCCATTGTCCATTTTAAAATCAACATTGCTCCAGAAACTGTTGGCCGCACATTGAGGAAAAACAATAATGGCAGGAAAGTCTTTTCTTACTTCCTCTTTTAAAAATAGTCTTGCTCCATGCACCAGTTGTTTTTCATTATCATTTCCTCTTTCACCTGCACCATGCAGAAAAAATATTAAAGGATATTTTTTTGACACATCATAATTATCCGGTAATAACAAACGATACGGCATTGTATCACTACCGCCAATGTATAACTTCTTTTGGTAAAGGCTCAGATCTTGTGCATTGACAACAATGCAGGATAAAATTAACAGGGCAACTAATGGTAACCGCTTTATCATGATTACTGTAATTTAAAATTCAATTCTTTTACATCTCTTGAATTGCCGCCGATAAATAATTTAAAATCTCCCGTCTCAGCTACAAATTTCAAGTCACTGTTATAGAACTTAAGGTCGTTAACGCTTATTGTGAAATTAACTTTTTTTGATTCGCCTGCTTTCAGTTTTATTTTTTGAAACCCTTTCAGTTCTTTTACCGGCCGGGTAACACTTCCTACTAAATCCCGTATATATAATTGCACCACTTCTTCACCATCGTACTTACCTGTATTAGTAACGGTAACAGAGGCCGTAATGCTTTCATTCATTTTCATAGAAGTTTTATTTAACGAAATATCTCCGTAAGAAAATGACGTATAGCTTAATCCGTAACCAAATGGAAAAAGTGGTGCAGTAGGTGCATCGAGATAATTGGATAGGAATTTTGGCGAATCATCTGAAGATGGTCTTCCTGTATTTTTCTGACTGTAATAAATAGGTACCTGGCCTACATTTACCGGAAAGGAAACTGATAGTTTACCGGAAGGATTATAGTTGCCAAACAATACATCAGCAATGGCATTACCTGCTTCTGTTCCCGCATGCCAAACATGCAAAATAGATGTGGCAAGCTTATTTTCTTCCATTAATGCTAAAGGTCTGCCACTCATCAATACCAATACCACTGGTTTTCCTGTTTTTACTAATGCCCTTATTAGTTTTTTCTGACTTTCAGGAATTGTAATGTCAGTACGACTGGCTGCTTCTCCGCTCATTTCAGATGCTTCACCTACTACTGCCACTATCACATCTGATTTATTGGCTATCTCCAGTGCTTCGTTCAGCATTTCATCGGGTGTACGTTTGTCAATATCTATTCTTGTTCCAAATACATTTACTTTTTTCGCAAACAACATATCATCAGAAATATTGGCTCCTTTGGCATATAACACATTCACATTATTTCCCGCTATATTTCTTATCCCTTCCATTACAGGCACGGATAATTTCGAATCACCAGAAACTGACCATGTGCCCAGCATATTGCTTTGGTCATTTGCCAATGGGCCAATGAGTGCAATGGTCCCTGATTTTTTTAATGGTAAAGTTTGATTACTATTTTTCAATAACACAAAAGACCGTACTGCAATTTCTCTGGCTTCCTGTCTTCTTTGTGCTGTCAATATTTCTCTTGCCGGTTTGCTTACATCAATGTACCGATAAGGGTCATCAAATAACCCCAATTTATATTTTGCTTCAAGAATGCGGCGACAGGCAAGGTCAATTTCCTGCGTAGTTACTTTCTTTTCTAACAATGATTTTTTTAGTGTGGTTAAAAATCCTTCTCCGACCATTTCCATATCCAGTCCTGCTTTTAATGAAAGAGCAGATACTGTTTGTAAATCACCCATTCCATGAGTTGTCATTTCATTTAATGATGTATAATCTGAAACAACAAACCCTTTGAAGCCCCATTGCTTTCTTAATAAATCGGTCAGTAACCATTTATTACCCGTCGCCGGAATGCCATCAATTTCATTGAATGAACTCATTACACTTCCTACTCCTGCATCTACCGCTGCCTTATAAGGTGGCAGGTATTCGTTATACATTTTAATACGGCTCATGTCGGTGGTGTTATACTCCCTGCCTGCTTCTGCTGCGCCATATAATGCAAAGTGTTTTACACAAGCCATCATGGTATTGTCTTTTGACAAATCATCCCCCTGGTAACCTTTTACCATTGCCACTGCTACTTTCGAACCGAGATAGGGGTCTTCGCCAGCACCTTCGGCAATACGTCCCCACCGTGGGTCACGGGCAATATCCACCATCGGAGAAAAATTCCAGCATAGGCCATCGGCTGTTGCTTCTATTGCTGCAATTCTTGCACTCTTTTCAATCAATGGCATATCCCAACTACTGGATAGTCCTAATGGAATCGGAAAAATCGTTTTGTAACCATGAATAATATCAGAGCCAAATATCAATGGAATTTTTAACCGGCTTTGATTAACAGCAAAATCCTGCGCCACTTTTATTTTATCTACACCGGTAATTCCAAACAACCCGCCAACATTTCCTTCTCTTACTTTTTTCTCTACATCGCTGCTTACAACTGCACCTGTGGCTACCCCCCCGCCGGGTGTCAGCAGGTTTAGTTGTCCTATTTTTTCGTCTACCGTCATTTTCTTCATCAGGTTACTTACAAACACATTCATCTTTGCATCAGCTGGTGTTTGTGCAATTGTTGTTAACGATACAAAAACTGATAATACAAGAATAATTTTTTTCATCGTTTGCTTTTACTCTTTTAATTAAAAAAATTTATTGTTTTTATTCCTATGTTTCATTTTTTCAAATGAGGGCTTTCAAAGCCAAGTTTTTTTAATCCTTGTTTTATCTCAGGGCAGCTCATAAATAATTTCCACAACAAACCGCTCCGGTAGTTTTCCATCATCACCACAATGGGGCCCTGATCGATGGCAAGATAATGAGGTAAATACCAATTATCTGTATCACTAAAAGCATCATAAAAACCATACACTCCCCAGATTTTATCTTTTTTATTTTTAAACCAATACGTCATGGCTGCAAGTGATTGTTCGGGAGTGTAAGGAAAAGAAGATAGCGCCGCAGTGGGAGCAATCACACCAAGGTCTTCTTCCATTGAAGGAGCATGACCACTATATCCTCTGATAGAATAACTGGATGTTAAACCCCAGCTTTCTGTTCCATATCCTTTAAATTTTTTAGGATTATCAACACACCATTGATAATTTATTAATGACTGGCTTTTATTTTCTTCCCAATAATTTGCATATTGATCTTTCAGGCCACGGGGGTTTAAACCAAGATAAGAATAATGAGCCCAAAAAAGAGGCCCTCCGTTTGGCGGATTACCCTGGTGATTCAATTGCAGCTGATGACCCGATTTTTTCGTTGTTGATTTTATTTTTCCGTTCTGCGCCCAGCCTTCATGATATACTTCGGCCGGAATGCCGTGCGAAGGTGAGGAAGCAGCCAGTACATACATAATTAAACATTCGTTGTAGCCACGTACCGGAAAATTCATTTGCCATCCGTATTCAGGGCTCCAGTGCCAGTACAATACATTTTTATCGTTCCGGTACCAATCAAATTCTACTTCTTTCCACAGTTGATCGGCTCTTGCTGCTAATTTTATTTCTTCTTCATTTCCATCTTTTAAAAACTGTCTTACACAAAGCAGGGCCTGTATCATGTAAGAGGTTTCCACAAGGTCGCCGCCGTTATCTTTTTTTCCAAAGGGTTTTACTTTTCCATTCCCATCATACCACCAATGCGGCCATGCTCCATGAAAACGATCGGCCGTTTCTAAAAAACGAATAATTTTCTGTAGCCGCCGCAACCCTTGCTGGCGGGTGATGAACTTTCTTTCTATGCCTGCAAGAATCGCCATCACACCAAATCCACTGCCACCGGAGGTAATCACCAGATTATCTTTTTGCGGATAATTTCCATCCAAGTGAATTCTTTCACGGGCCATACCGCTGATGGAATCTGCTCCTTTCCAGAAATACTGAAACGTCTGCTGCTGCACTTCATCAAAAATTTTTTGATCTTCTCCACTTAATGAAAAAGATGCAGGCCCTTGTAATTGTTGTGTTTTACAGGAAGTCATGAAAAAGATAAACAGTAAAAAAAAATATCGCATCTGCTGTTATAAATTACATCATAAATACGGTGCTGTAAATCCCAGTCTGATCATCCCATTCTTTACTTCCGGGCAACTGGTAAATAAATTCCACAATAAACCGCTCCGATGATTTTCTATCATCACAATAATGGGGCCCTGGTCAATAGCCAGAAAAGAATTGGCAAACCAAAGCCGTTGTAAACTGAATGCATCCACAAAACCATATTGCCCCCATAATTTATCTCCTAGTTTATAATAGAAAAATTTTAAAGCCCTCATACTTTCAGTAGGCGTGTAAGGAAAAGATGATAGTGCCGCCGTGGGAGATATTACGCTTCGGTCATTATTGGGTTCATGTGCGGTGTAGCCATCATAAGTATCGCTGGCAGTTAATCCCCAGCAGGCATCGCTGTAGCCAAAATAATTACGGGGATTAGCTTTGCAATATTCGTAATTGATAAGTGTGTGATTTTTTGTTTGCACCTGGTAATTGGCAAAAGCATCATTCAGTCCATTGGGATTTACACCCAAAAAACTATACTGGGCAAAAAACAACGGACCGCCATTGGGAGGCCCTAATGGCAATTGATAACCATAGTACGTTTTATTGTTACGAATGCCTCCATTATTTGCCCAACCATTATCATATACTATTTTAGGTATAAAATCTGTGATAGAAGATGAGGCCAACAGGTAAACAATGAGTCCTTCATTCCAACCCCTGATCTGTTGATTGATAATCCAATTTAAATTAGGACTCCAGTGCCAGTACAACACATTTTGATTATTCTGACGAAACCAGTTCCATTCTACATCGTTCCAGATAGAATTTATTTTTGTACGAAGTTCTGTTTCGATGGCATCTGCACCGTTGAAATATTGACGGGCAGTGAGTAATCCGTTTATTAAATAAGAAGTTTCTACAAGGTCGGCACCATTATCATTGTTGCTAAAAGGTATGGTAGCGCCGTTGGCTCCGTTTACCCAATGGGCAAATGCGCCATGATAACGGGTGCAATTATTTAGTAAGAAGTTGGTGATTTTTAAAATGCGGTCACGGCCTTCAGTTCTTGTTATAAAATTTCTGTTGACTGCAGCTACGATGGCCATGATGCCAAAGCCAGTGCCACCAGTAGTAACCAAATCGCCGGATGAATTTCTTTCCCTTGCCATACCGCTTACAGGATGGCCAAATTCCCAGAAGTACCGAAACGTTCTGCGTTGCACGGTATCCAGCAACTGGTTGTCGGTTAGAAGTGGAAATTTATCAGCCGAATCTATTGATGTTATAAATTCAATATTGATGGCAGTACCCAGTGATCCTTTTTGCACTGACTGCAAACCAGTAGCAGCCCGGAGAAAATACCGGGTTAAATATTTTAATGGCGACTGAGGAGTAATAACTATAACGCTGTCATTTTTTTCATAGGTAAAATTGATCGGCACCGCACCGGCAACTACGTTTTCATTCAACGAAATATTCGTTGCTACGGTTTGCCTGTCCACGGCATTATTGAAGACAAGTTTTAAAACGGGATTAATTCTTATATCGTAGTAAACAGCAACGGATGGCTTATTATCTACCTGCACGGCTACCAATTGCAAAGTACTCGGTGGTGGGGGAACAGCATCTTTCTTTTCGCAGGCAAAACCCAGTGTAAGAACGATTATTATGAAATAAATTTTTCTTACCACAACTTTAGAATTGACCATACAACTCACCAATTTACTCTGTAAAAATTTAAAAGAAAAAAACGGGGCTATTTTACCAGCCCCGTTGAAAATAATTCAGGAATTATCTGCCTGCTTTTCCTAATTGATATAATGCAATGATCTCCGCGTCTGTTAAAAGTTTATTATAAACCCTGATTTCATCAAGCTTACCAGTGAATGGAGTTGTCCATGTATCCGCCGTAAGCATTTTTCCAGGTATATTGTTGTACCAGCCACCAATGATCACTTCATGAGGAGTGTAAACAAAAGAATTAGTGCCCCTGTTCTCAAAATTGATGTTGTTCACTCGGGTGCTGTCGCCATATATCCTGAAAATGCTTTGGGCACCAGTTCCCCCGGCAGGATTATAAGTGGTAACGATATGTGCCCACTGCCCTGTACCTGCTTTTTTCACCACTTTATATTCTGTACCGGCTACCCCATAATTATTGACTGCATCCTGCAATCCACCGGCATCACTGTAAAGAGATTTAAAAAACATAGTATCCGAAGCAACTCCATATGCCCCTGCCTCATGCAACAGATTGACATTACCCCAGAACTGGGCTGGCCTGGCCAATGTAAAATACTGGTAAGGGTGGTTATTGGCTGGAGGAGTACCACCATTGATAAAATTATTCGTTGCCTGTATCCATACACTTATAGAAAAAGGCTGGTTAGATGCTAATGCACCCCCTACAGCACTTGCATAATAGATATAACCATTTGCAAAGGTTGCCGCCTGGCCTTTTACACCACCTGCTGCATAGGTAACACCTGCGCTGGAGGTAGGATTCGTACCTGATTTACTTTCCGTTCCATTTCCATCAAGCGGCCAATAAGCCTTCAGGTTAGCAGCAGCCACTTCATTAGAATTATTATACCCGCCAATAGGTGGCAATGGGGTATCATCATTTTTGTTGCAATTACCGGCAACAAGTACGGAAAAAATTCCTCCCAGCGTAAGAACCTGGAAAATCGATTTAATTGTTCTTTGTTTCATCTTATTTAATTTATTGTTTTTTAAAAATACTAGAAACGAGTGTTGGTTGTCTGTCCTTGTCATCCTGAGTTTGTCGAAGGATTATCAAATACTATCAATTTTATTGTCAATATTTCGATAAACTCAATATGACAATCAAATTGGTATATTTCAGGTAGGCCCTCCTCGTATATGTGTAATCAGGTTTTTTTTCATTGTTGTATAAATTTTTTATTCCGCCTAATTAATACCCTGGGTTTTGTATTATTTTATTACCACTTAGATCAATCTGCCGTTGCGGTATGGGAAACAAATTATGCTTTGGTGAAATATATGGTTTGCCCAAGGCCTGTAATACGGCGGCTGCTCTTCCTGTTCTTCTCAAATCAAACATACGGTCATGCTCAAAAGCCATTTCCACTCTTCTTTCCTTCCAGATAGCATCCCGTAACAATGGCTGTGTGTTGGCAGTGGTATTTGATAAACCTGCACGGTTTCTAATTTGATTCAATGCTGTTTGAGCCGGAGTAGTATTTCCCAGTTCGTTCTCTACTTCAGCTTTTATCAGCAGTATTTCGCCATAGCGGCAAACCCGGAGGTTTTTATTGGATTGTCCCCTGTCAAAATAAGACTCCGCTGTACGGCTTACATAAGCTTTGTAACTGTAATAAGGATTAGGTAATGTATTACTGGTAACAAACCCATCCCATAAAGTAGAACCGGAAGTTAGAATAGTAGCTGCTTTGCGGAGATCGCCGGGTTCATAGGCATTTACTAAATTTTGTGAAGGCACATTAAATCCCCAGCCAAAATCGCCGGCACCTGAACCCCGCATACCCTGCACCTCGGTATATTGTTGTAT
>JANMFO010000087.1:0-10635 GCA_031374245.1 Chitinophagaceae bacterium
AATTCTTTCTGAATATAAACCTGACTATTATTTAATATTTCAGGACGTAATTCTACATTACCTGGTTTATACACACCATGCACATTACCGAATGCGGCAGCTACAGTAAATAATGAACCTACTTTGCTTAGTTCTTTATAAGAGTAAGCCACATCTTCCGGCTGTGTATATAGTTTTGAATTTTCCACTTCGCTGTTATCAACGCCGTCTTCTTCACCACCTGTTACGCCAAGTTCAATTTCAATGCTCATACCCAATGGGTGCATTCTTTTATAAAACTCAACAGATGTATGAATGTTTTCTTCAATCGGTTCTTCACTTAAATCGAGCATATGAGAACTGAAGAGGGGTTGACTTTTTTCTTTGAAGTACTGTTCACCTGCATCAATCAATCCACTTATCCAGGGCAACCATTTTTTTGAAGCATGGTCTGTATGTAAAACAACAGGCACACCATAGTATTTAGCTACATTATGAATATGTAATGCCCCGGATATACCACCGGATATATTTGCTTGTAACTGATCATTCGGCATTCCTTTACCTGCAATAAACTGTGCACCCCCATTGGAAAACTGAACGATAATAGGTGAATTAACTTTTGCGGCTGTTTCAAGGGCTGCATTAATAGTGTTAGTGCCAATAGTATTTACGGCGGGTAAGGCAAACTGGTTGTCTTTGGCATCATTGTAAAGTGCTTTCAGTTCTTCACCAAACAGCACACCGGATCTGTACTTTTTCATTGTTGAGTTTTTCTGCTTTTTTAGTTATAAAATCTGGTTAGCAGGCAGTAGCAATCATTAAATAATTTGCTAATATAGATGATTTAATGCATTACAATTACGAACAGGTGTTAGAGTGCTATTCGTTTGTTTTGCCAAGATTTTTTTGAACCAGCAATAAATTTTTTCGAAGCGTTTGTTTCATGTGCGTTTTTACAATATCCCCCATTGATTTGCATTTGCTGAATACAGAACTATTCAGGTGTTCACTTAATTCATTTTTTAATTGCGCTATTTTTTGTTGGGTGGATATTTCATCTTTACCCATAATATCGAGCAATTCTTTTATGCGATAGCGGGAAGAAGCCATCCTGAAAGTTATCAATGTTCGTTCTTCAAACTGGTATTGTTCAATCGATTCTTTATTGAGGTGCGAAAGACAAAGCTCCACGAAGGCAAAATTTTCTTTAAAAAACTGTGGCAAATATAAATTCTTTCTTCCTTCATACGATTGTTGATCAAAATCAATACAGCGTATGCGGTATTGATAATCTTCTATATCAGGTGTAATATCAATAACAAAATTATAACTCCGCATATCACCGAGCAACCGGACAAAACATCTCTCATTGAATTTGACAAATTCTTTTGCCAATCGTATTTTATTAGTTTCAGGTGAATTCATCATTTGCTGAATAAAAATATCTCCGGGTATGCCGGGTATATGTTCTTCCACCAGCGTATTACCACAGGTAAAAAATGTAATTCGGTTTGGGGAGAGGATATGCTCCAGTTCTAACCCATATACTCTTGATGCATCTGCAATTTTTATATAGTAATGATCGTAGTTGTCATTAAACTTGTTTACAATACGGATACGAAAAGGGTGGGAGTTGCCAAAAGTGCAATAATCAACTCTTGCCACATCCAGGTGTTTGGTAAAACTATAATCACCTTCTGTTTTGAGGACAGCATAAATTTTTACAAGTCCATCACGGATATGTTCCCATTGCTTGCTGTCATACGAAGTTTTTTCCCAATGCGTATCTTTTCCATTCTTATCTTTTATGGGAACAGACCATGTGTAGTGCAATAAATCGCTGTAGGAAACGGGCAGCTTAACTTCACGGCCATGCAGCTTCAGGTAAGTACGCAACTTATCATTAACCGGGTACATCGGTTTTTTCCGTGATGGTTTATCGCCGAGGTTGGTTTCTCTATCATTTTTATTATCAGTAAAACTCATGTGGTGAATAGTCAATTAGTTTCTAAGGTCGGATTATTTTAGTTTATTTTTAAGATTACTGAAATAAGCTGGTGCTTGTAATAATCTGCTGCCATACCAGCTAAACATTTCGCCATCCACTAAAATAATTTTTGTGTTGGGCAATGCTGATTGCAATTCAGCCACATGTTTTTGTTTGAAAGGGTAAGGCTCAGAAGAAAGAAATAACAGTTGGCAGTTAGTAATTCGCAGTTCATCAATTGTTATTTCCGGGTATCTTTTTTTATCAGCATACATATTCTCAAAGCCAGCGGCTTCAAGCATGGAGTGAATAAATGTATCGCCGCCGACAGTCATGTAAGGGTTTTGCCAAATGAAGTAAGCAGTCCGGAGCCGTGAGTCCGGAGTCGGGAGTTTGGCAAAATCTTCTTTTGCCTGCAGATTTATCTCATTTGCAGGCTGCTCTTTATTTGTAATAATGCCAATTTGTTCAATCATTTCATAAGCATCATTCAAATTATTTACATCACTTACCCAAACAGGAAAATACTTTTCCAGTTCTTCAACCTGTGCTTTTACATTTTCTTCTTTATTGGCGATGATAAGATCAGGTTGTAATTGCTTTATCAATTCTATATTCAATTGTTTGGTACCACCAATTCTTGTCTTGCTGCGAAACCATTCATCCGGATGTATACAAAATTTGGAAATTCCAATTACTTCGTCTGTAATGCCAAGATCAAATAATAATTCTGTTTGTGATGGAACAAGGGAGATTATCCGCTGTGGAGTTTTGTTAAGAGAAATACTTCTGCCAGTTTGATCAATAAAAACAGCCATGTAACAATTTGCTGCAAAATACTGAATCAATAAAAGAGTTTTGAAATTTGAGTCTGAGAATGTTCACTGTGCCTCCTGCTAAGTTTTGGTTTAGCAGGAGGGTTCCGGACTTTGAATCTTTTCATTGGATTTGGACACAGTGACTTCAAGGGTTAGTTCTTCAAGGATGTTTTGGATTCAGGACGGTTTTCAATTCAGGAATTGGATTGTTTGGGTTTTCTTCAAGGAATTTCGGACTCAGATGGTTTTCTAACGGGAATTGGATCTTAAGCTTCTTTCAAGGATCTGGACTTAGGACGTGGCTTTCGGTTGGTATCGGACTTTGAGGGTTTTTCCAGGATTACTTTTCTATCGAAAAAGAAAAGAAGAAGTTGATTGATACTGGACTTTAATTGGACGGTTTTACTAAGGAACTTGGACGGTCTTTCTTAGGATTGATGGACAACGGTTTCTCTTTGGATTTGGATTTCTGATTGATTTGCTATCAACCAACTTCTGCCACAAAAGTAATTGTGACTTCATTAATAAAATAGAGCAAAAAGACTAAACTTTTTTACGACGGTTTTTACACTTTTCATCGTAAACTGGCCAATAAAAATTTGCGGAAACAACCGATTGGGGACTCGTAGTTTTACTCGTTTAAAGCTAAACTAAGGATGCCAATCCTGTTTTAGTTGATGGAATGGAGGTATTGTGCCTAGTTTCCCAGTGCCTGAATTACGTCGTACTTGGTTACGATATGATAATTGCCAGCCTCATCTTTTGCCATCACCGCACCATTTTCCCTGTTTATCAGGTGACTTAGCTTTTCTACCGGTGTATCAAAGGCAACTACCGGGAAAGGTGATTCCAATACTTCTTCTACTTTGGAGTTTTTTATCTCTGGGTTATTAAATATCTTTTGAAACAAACCACTTTCACTGATAGCACCCTGCGGACCGCTGCCATTCTCCGAAGGAGTCCTTGCGGACATTACCGGTATTTGTTCAATATCATATTTCTTCATTAGTTCTACCGCTTCGGAAACTGTTTGCGAAGAATCAATGGTTATCAATCGTTTGGTACCTCTTGAACTTACTACATCACGGAATGTTTTTACATCCAAAAACCCACGTTCTATCATCCACTGGTCATTATATATTTTACCAACATAGCGACTTCCATGGTCATGAAAAATACAAACCACTAAATCATCTTTCTTTAACTTATTTTTCAGTTGCATCAATCCCTGTATACAACTGCCTGCACTATAGCCACAAAACAAACCTTCTTCTTTAGCTAATCTCCGTGCCATCACAGCACCGTCTTTATCTGTTACCTGTTCAAAATAATCAATCACACTCATGTCATAATTCTTCGGAACAAAATCTTCACCAAATCCCTCACTGATGTAAGGATGAACTTCATTCATGTCAATTTCACCGGTACGGAAATATTTTGTGAGTAATGAACCATACACATCAATAGCCCAAATCTGGATGTTCGGATTCTTTTCTTTCAGGTATTGTGCTGTTCCGGTAATAGTACCGCCAGTTCCGGCGGTGCAAACCAGGTGAGTTATTTTCCCATCGGTTTGTTTCCATATTTCAGGACCGGTAGTTTCATAATGCGCCAAACGGTTCGCCAGGTTGTCATACTGATTCATGTGGTAGGAGTTAGGCACTTCCTTTGCCAGTCTTGCCGCCACACTATAATAACTTCTCGGGTCTTCTGGCAATACATTGGTGGGGCATACAATTACCTCAGCACCCACTGCTTTTAAAATATCGGCTTTCTCTTTTGATTGTTTTTCAGTAGTAACGAAAATGCACTTATATCCTTTCACGATAGCCGCCAATGCAAGTCCCATACCGGTATTACCACTGGTGCCTTCTATAATGGTGCCACCGGGTTTCAGTTTTCCTTCCTGCTCAGCTATTTCTACCATCTTCAATGCCATGCGGTCTTTAATAGAGTTACCGGGATTAAAATAATCCACTTTAGCCAGTACAGTGCAGGGAAAATCTTTTGTAATCTTGTTCAGCCGTATCATCGGCGTGTTACCAATTGTCTCCAGTATATTATTCTTTATGTCCATAGGAAATTTTGTTTCTATGCCGCAAAGGTAAGTTTTTTGTCCTGAGCTTAGTCGAAGGATGTAGCCAGCAGCAGTACTACTAGCATCGTTCGTGGATTTTACGCTGAGGTAACGAAGGGTCGCTCCTTAAAGGGCTCTGTTATTTAGTCAGCATAAAAAAAAAGCCCCTTCTGAAACCAGAAGAGGCGTACCGGACTTAATGATATAAAATCACCAAGCTTCTTTTATAGTTGACAGCTTTCTAAAAAGCTGTCAACTCTTTTCTACATCTGCTTTTTGAATTCTTTTCTTTTGTTGGTTAAAAAGTTATCGAGTAACACCAATCCAAGTACCACATTAATCATCATAAAAGCATTTACCCAGGTGTTGCTGAAGAATTTACTGAAGTCAACTTTACTTAAATCAAACTTGTTAATATTTTTAGAAAGTGTTGTTTCTTGTCCAGCAGTCCAATCCATTTGTCCAAATCCATAAATCAGGAAGCCAACCAACAGGGTTATAAAGAAAATGCCAATTCCCCAGATGATTTTCTTATTGATATAGGATTTGGTGGCTGGGGCTATGTGCAGTTTCGAAATTTCTTCCATTACGTTTTTCGTAAACCGCATAGAAGGTTCTTCCAGTTCAGAAGATTTCAATAATTCATTTACCTTCAACAGTTCATGATACTTCGCTTTCCATTTAGCATCGCTTTCCAGTAATTGCTCAATCACTGTTTTTTCACTGGCAGAAACAGTTCCGTCAATAAAATTCCAGAGACGTTCTTCTATGTTGTGCTGTGTATTCATACCACTTCGTTTTAAATTCAGTTTAAATTCTTAACTTCTTCAGCAAAATTGGTTTCCATTTTTTCTTTTAATCTCGTTCGGGCCCTATGCAGCCGGACTTTAGCGGCATTTGTTTCTATTCCCAGTATCTGTGCCGTTTCTTCCAACGACTGCTCGGCTTTGTAAAACAGGGTAATTATTTGTGCATCATCCGGATTCAGCAAACTAATCGCATCATTTACCATCGCTAATTTCGACTTTTGTTCAATCATATTAGCCCTCATCCCAGAATCCTGTCCGTCGGCCACTTCAAACACTTTTTCATTATCCAACGAATGAATGTCCAGTTTCTTTTTTCTCAAAAAGCTGATGCAGGTATTATTTACAATAGTATAGAGCCAGGTGGTGAATTTGGAAGCCCCTTTAAAATCAGCCAGGTATTTATAGGCCTTAATAAATACATCTTGCGCCACTTCTTCCGCATCTTCCCTGCTTTTTACCATCCGCAGGGTGAGGGTAAAAACATAGCTTTGGTAACGGTTTACCAACCCGGCATAAGCCTGATGGTCACCACTTAGCACTTTGCTAATGATTTCATTATCATTTAGTCCGGTTGACATGCAATAGATAAGACAACATGATAATCAGTTAGGTTACAGTACAAAGTACGTTTATTTTTTTCCCTAACCGGGAAGGGATAAGAAAGAAGTTTCCAAAAGGCTGTAACCTGATTTGACCGGCTGTAGTCTTATTTCTTGTAACACGATTTGAAAAAAGTTCTTTAAGGCTGTAACCGAACCAAAAGAGGCGTAGTCTTAGAGAAAAACAACAACACATTATTAAATTATAAAAACTACAGTTATGCACGGAGGAGAAATTTTAATACCAATCGTAATGTTCGCCGGAGGTTTTGCGATGATATTTGGTATTTATTATTTGAAAACCCGCCAAAACCTGGCGATGATTGAAAAGGGAATGAACCCTAAAGAGTTCGCCAACCGGCCAGCTCCGTACAAGAACCTGAAATGGGCCTTGTTACTTATCGGTGCCGGTGCTGGTTTGTTCCTGGCATATTTAATGGATAATTATTTGCTGCCTACTGCCGGTCGTTTCCAGGACCATGATAGAAATGTGCCAATTTATTTTGCACTGATAGCAATTGGTGGTGGCCTTGGATTATTCGGATCTTATAAAATAGAGAAGAAGTGGTGGGATGACAATAAAGAAAAACAATAATCTCATCCCTAAAACATTGCATGATGAATATGAAATCTATTGTACCTGTCTTGTGCATCATTATACTGATGACATCCTGCCATCGCCACGGCACTATGACTATAGTTGTAAGAAATGGCTCTTTTCACATGGAGATAGTAAGACGGGGCAGCGTACAGTTTACTGCAGATACAACAGCTATTAATACTTTATCACCCAATGGGTACTTATCGTTTTCAAGAAATGGTAAAAGCTTAAAAGCAGAGTATGATGAAAAGCAAGGAGTTTATATGGAAATATATGAGAATGATAAACTGCTATCACCAGGTGAAGGGAAAGAGTTTTTAGCAGAAGCAGTAAAGGAAATGGCGGAAAGAAATGTTGGCAGCATTTCTAATAAAAATTGATTTAATAAGCCATACATCTTATAGCAACAATCCCGTCTCATTATATTGAGGCGGGATTGCTTTTTTATTTACCAATATTTTTTAATGCCTTTTTGATAACCGGATCATCATTATTCAGCACCTGGTAGAATCCGCTGTTTCTCCATTTGTATCTTGCAAGCAATGCTTTTAACCGCAACGTCAGCAACTCTTTTTCTTTGCTGGTTACCTTTGTAAAATTGAATGAATCTTTGGCTGTGTATTGCACCAGTGCATTCCACATTTCACCATTATTATTGAACCGCTGGCTATAATCAGTTGCTGTAGCAAATTGGTCTATTTGTGCTTTGTGTTGTAAATAATAATCATATACAAAGCTGTTCATATTGCCTGGTATATTTAATAGTTGATTCCGCATACTGGCAGTATCTAACGGCACAAATACATTGGGAGTGATACCATCACCACCGTATAAAGTGTCTTTACAGTTTGTAGTAAATCTTTTTCCCCCATTATGATTTTTCAATGAATCGGCAGAAATCATTTCGCCACTGGAATAACGTTGCCACAATTCATCCATATAAATTTTCTTTCCTTCTCCGTAAGAACGTTGAATACTTCGGCCAAGTGGTGTATAATACCGGGCAACCGTAAGTCGGATAGCCGAACCATCACCCAGCGGATATTGTTCCTGCACCAATCCTTTACCAAATGTGCGGCGGCCAATAATAGAGGCCCTGCACCAGTCTTGTAATGCACCGGCCAATACTTCACTGGCACTGGCAGATAATTCATCAACCAATATTGTCAATTTTCCTTTTTCAAACAAGCCGGGACGTTTACAACGAAAATCTCTTCGCTTACTGTTTACCCCTTGCATGTAAACAATCAACTTATCGCCATCCAGAAATTCATCCGCCATTTCCACTGCTTCATTCATAAAGCCGCCACCATTACCCCGCAAATCATAAATCAGACTTTGCAATCCTTGTTTTTGCAAAGTTTCCATCGCCTGCATAAATTCTTCATAACTATTATTGGAAAATTTATTCAGTTTGATGTAGCCAGTTGTTTTATCAATCATGTAAGCGGCATCAATAGAAAGAACAGGAATAGTACCTCTTGTTACAGTTATTGTTTGTTGTTTATTCCCCCGTAAGATTTGCAGAACAGCTTTGGAATTTCTTTCACCACGGATGTATTTTTTTATTTCATCGGTACTAAACACTCTTCCGGTAAGTGAAGAATCATTCACTTTTAATAATTTGTCGCCGATAAGTAAACCAGCTTTATCACTCGGGCCATTAGGTATTACATAAACGAAATTTACCGTGTCATTAAATACATTGAACTCAACTCCAATCCCTTCAAAATTACCAGCCAGGTCTTCGTTGGCTTCCCGTAAATCAACCGGGGGCAGGTAAACAGAATGGGGGTCTAATTCAGACATTATTTCCTGTATGGCTTTGCCCTGTAATGAATCAATATGCACGGAATCAACATATCGCATTTTTATAAGGTCGAGTGCTTCTTGCAGGGAACTGCGTTTGTTTGATGAAAAAAAGCCTTTATTGCCGCCATTTTGGTTGCCCAGCTTATAGCCAAAAACCATCCCGATTATCATTATTATTGAAAATATCAACGGTAGCCAAACTTGTAATTTTTTATTCTCCATCATAAACCTTTATTGTGTAATTTGACGCAAAATACTCGATTTGAACGTAACAGTTGTTGCGTTCATCCAATTCAACAAATCTTTATGCCGGTTACAAAACTGATTGCTGACAGCGGGGCTACAAAAGCAGAATGGTGTTTACTTATTAATGGTAAAAAGAAGATCATTATTACACAAGGTATCAGTCCTTATTTTTTGAATACAGAACAGATTACAGCATTACTTTTAAAAGAATTGAAGCCAAAACTTAAGAATGTAGAAGTAGATGAAGTGTACTACTATGGTACAGGCTGTGCTAATCCTATAAATGCAAAATCAGTAAAGAAAGCGGTACAAAAAATTTTTGCTTCCGCAAAGGTGGATGTAAATCATGACCTGATGGCGGCGGCAAGGGCATTATGTGGAAGAGAAAAAGGGATTGCCTGTATATTGGGCACTGGTTCTAATTCCTGTTTTTATGATGGAAAGAAAATTGTTCGAAATAGTCCCGGACTTGGTTATGTGCTGGGTGATGAAGGCAGCGGTGCTTATCTTGGTAAAAAAGTGATTCAATATTATCTGTACGGCACTTTTGATGATGAGTTGAGAGGAAGATTTGATCTAACCTATACTACCAATACTGCTGAAATATTGGAAAATGTTTACAAAAAACCATTGCCCAACCGTTATCTTGCCGGGTTTACCAAATTTCTGGCAGAGAACAGGGGACATTACATGATTGAAAACATTATTGAAGATGGCTTGAACGATTTTTTCTTTACTCATTTATGCAAGTACAAGGAAATATGGACATTACCGGTAAACTTTGCCGGAAGTGTTGCATTTGGTTTTAAGGATGTGTTACGGCAACTTTGTAATAGTTATGAATTTGAATTGGGTAAAATAATGAAGAACCCAATGGAAGGGTTAGTGGAGTATCATAGTTAAAAAGAAAGTATGGCACTAGAAAGAATAACAGAACAATCAAGTCACTATCGTCACTTGGAAAAGATGACAGTAGGGGAGCTTTTGATAAATATTAATAAAGAAGACCAGGTAGTACCTGCAGCTGTCGAAAAAGCAATTCCACAAATTGAAAAATTAGCTGAAGTGGCTGGCGATAAAATGCTGATGGGTGGCCGGATGTTTTATATTGGTGCGGGCACCAGCGGACGATTGGGAATTGTGGATGCCAGCGAGTGTCCGCCAACTTACGGCGTTCCGAAGGGATTAGTAATCGGCATTATTGCAGGTGGCGAAAAAGCGATTACCTCAGCAGTTGAGTTCGCTGAAGATGATAAAGTGCAAGGCTGGAAAGACCTCGAAGCTTTTAATGTTTCCGAAAAAGATGTAGTGATTGGCATTGCCGCCAGTGGCACTACTCCTTATGTTATTTGTGCATTGGAAGAATGCCGTAAACGGGGCATTGTTACCGGAAGTATTTCTTGTAATCCTGATTCGCCGGTAAGTGCAGCAGCCGATTTTCCGATCGAAGTAGTGGTTGGACCAGAATTTGTAACCGGCAGCACCCGGATGAAAAGCGGTACCGCTCAAAAACTGGTGCTGAATATGATTTCCACTTCAGTAATGATACAGCTAGGCAGGGTGGAAGATAATAAAATGGTGAATATGCAACTAACGAACGATAAGTTGGTTGACAGAGGAACGAAAATGCTGATGGAAAGAATAAAAATTAATGATTACGAGAAAGCCAAACACTTGTTATTAAAACACGGCAGTGTAAAAAAA
>JANMFO010000200.1:0-16542 GCA_031374245.1 Chitinophagaceae bacterium
ATACCGACTACACCGGACAGCAATATCCTTCTGGTTTAAAAGAACATATTAAATCATTGTTTGGAGAAGCAGATGTATATGCGACGAATGACCTTGCGATAAAAGGCGGCCTCCGTTTTGAACATTCCTCTATTTTGGATAAAACGAATATTGCTCCCCGTATGTCTGTTGCTTACAAGTTGAGTAAGGGTAGCCAGGCCTCTATAGCCTATGGTATTTTTTATCAAAACCCTGAAAGAAAATACCTGCCATCACCCAATGAGTTGACTTTTATGAAAGCCACTCACTACATTGCCCAATATCAGAAAGCAGCTAATCAACAAACATTCAGGGCTGAAGTGTTTTATAAAAAGTATGATAACCTGGTAAAAACAGGAATAGTTGGTTTTACTGATGCAGCCATCAGCAATAATGGGTTTGGCGATGCCAAAGGGATTGAGTTTTTCTGGAGGGATAAAAAGACAATTAAAAATTTTGACTATTGGATTTCTTATTCTTATCTCGATACAAAAAGAGATTTCTTAAATTTTCCTTTTGCCATCACACCAAATTTTGCGGCAAAACATACGGCCTCATTGGTAATGAAAAAATTTATCACACCCTGGAAGACACAATTTAACGGGGCCTACAACTATGCCAGCGGCAGACCTTATTATAACATACAAAAAGCAGGGCAGGATTATAAATTCAATGACAGAGGGACAATACCTGATTACCACAATGTGAGTTTCTCTGTTAATTACCTGCCTTCGATTGGAAAGAAAGATGCTAAATCGTTTGCTGTGTATGTGTTCCAGGTAAGTAATATTTTCAATTTTAAACAAACGTTTGGCTATAGCTATTCTTACAATGGAGTTAGGAAAGAAGCAATAGTGCCACCTTCCCGGATGTTTGTATTTATCGGGGCATTTATCAGCTTTGGAGTTGACAGAAGCGATGAAGTAATTAATAACGGATTATAAACAATCTAAAAAAAAATTGTATGGAACAGTATTTACAACCACCGGAAGAAAAAGATGCCCGGTTATGGGCTATTGCAAAAAAAAGAGCTGGTTTTAAAAGAGACCTGGTTACTTACATTTTTATCAATGCTTTTTTATGGTTGATTTGGTTGCTTCGAACAAAAGATAATTATTCCGGCGGCATACCCTGGCCCGTATGGCCCACTGCAGGATGGGGTATTGCTATCGTCATTCAATATTTCGAGGCGTATAAGTATCCAAAAGAAAACTCCACAGAAAGAGAGTATGAAAAATTAAAAAGAAAACAATAATTAATAAATACATCAATAATTAAAATTAATATTATGAAGAAGATTTTTTTTGTTTGCCTGACCTCACTGATTATGACTACAGCATTCTCACAGAGTGAGAAATATGTAACTGCAATGGAGGCAAAAGTAACTATGCTCGATTCTGCAACAACTCCTGATGTCCTGAAAGAACTGGCAAATACATTTGAACGGATTGCCAATGCAGAAAAAACCCAATGGCTGCCCTTTTATTATGCAGCTTATTGCAATGTAATGGCAGGAACATTCTCCATGCCACAGGATGGCAGCTTTGGAGATAACAGTGCTATTACAGACCCATATGCTGATAAAGCAGAAGCCCTTCTCAGTAAAGCCATTGAAATTGCAAAAGGGAATACAGAGATTTATTGTGTTCAAAAGATGATTCATGGCTTACGAATGATGGGAAATGCAATGGCAAGGTTTATGACCGAAGGTCCACAGGCTGAAGCGGCATTGGCAAAAGCCAAAGAAGCAAATGCAGGTAATCCAAGAATCTATATCCTGGAAGCGCAGGATAAGTTTTATACGCCGGAACAATTTGGTGGCAGCAAAGCTGAGGCAAAAATATTGTTTGAAAAGGCACAAAGCCTTTTCGAAACGTATAAACCCGAAAGCAGTATTCATCCTAATTGGGGTTTACCAACAACAAAGTATTTTCTTTCGCAGCTAAAGTAATTGTAAGTGTTTGCTCGATTTGTCCCGGTAGTCCTGAGTTAATCGAAGGGCCGGGACAAATCTTCATTTTAAATCAAAACCGATGCAACAGGAAAATTTTTCACCGGAGCAAAGTCTGCAGCTTATCCAAACTATGATAAGTAAAACAAAACAGGATATGTATGATAATAGTATCTACTTCCTTGTATGGGGGTGGCTTACTTTTTTTGCCTGTACCGGGCAGTTTGTACTGAAAAATATTTTCCAATATGAAAAGCATTACCTCGTATGGACGGTAATTATTATCGGCATTGTCTTTTCTATTTACCAGGGCCGAAAGGAAGAAAAAACAAGCAAAGTCAAAACCTATATTGATGACAGTATTAAACACCTCTGGACAGGCATGGCGGTTAGTTTTTTTGTGCTGGGTATGATACTTACGAAACTTGGATGGGGAACAGCCATATTCCCATTTTTCATTATGATGTATGGTCTTGGCACATTTGTATCAGGTAGTATTATCCGGTTCAGGCCATTGATTATCGGTGGTATTTTGGCCTGGGCATTGGCGATTGGTTCAACATTCGTAAGTTATGATTACCAGATGCTGTTTGGTGCAGCAGCTATTTTAATCAGTTATATCATGCCAGCCTATCTGCTGCGTTCAAGAAACAAAACTGCTAACAACTAATTTTTTGCTATGAATCAGCCAGAAAAAAAATTAACCAAAAAAGAAAGCCTCGATCTTATTGCCATGATGATTAATAAGGCTAAGGACACCTGTCATGATACAGGACTTGCCGCTATCATGTGGGGATCCGTAATAGCCATTTGTTCGCTGATTCGCTTATCAGAAATTCATTTTAACTTTAAGCTGCCGTTCGATATCTATTTGCTGACTTTTGCAGCGGTAATCCCACAAATTTATTTTTCTGTTAAAGAAAAAAAGGCAAGAAAAGTAAAAGCCTATGGCGATGTTTTTTTTGATAACATGTGGATGGCTTTTGGCATTTGTATTTTTCTGATGATTTATATTACCAATTCTGTTTACAGTGAATTTAAACCGATGGCTGAAGAATACAGCAAATTAACCGGTCATTCAGCACCTTTTCGGTTTTATGAGTTTAGCTCTGCATTTTTCTTGCTTTTATATGGGTTGCCAACTTTTGTTACCGGGATAAGTATGAAGTTCAGGCCAATGTTGCTGGGAGGGTTGCTTTGCTGGATTTGCTGTCTTATAACAATATATACACCTGTAAAAATAGATTTGATTTTAACGGCGTTGTCATCTGTGTTTGCATGGCTTATTCCCGGAATAATTATGGAAAAGGATTACAGAAAAGCAAAAAAGGGATTAGCGCAGGCCAATGTTTAAAGATCTGGACCCCATATTACATTCTCAGCTCCGGCTGGCTGTTGTTTCACTCCTTATTAGTGTGAAAGAAGCGGAGTTTACTTTTCTTAAAGAAAAAACTAATGCTACAGCGGGTAACCTGAGTGTGCAGATACAAAAATTAAAAGATGCAGGTTATATTGATGTAACTAAACAATTCAAAGACAATTATCCCCAAACAATTTGCAGAATAACAAAGCACGGCATTAAAGCATTTGAAGAGTATGTAACCAGCCTGCAATCCTATCTCGGTAAGTAATAAAAAAGAGAAAGCCCTTTAGAAAAAGGGCCTCATTCTCTGTTGGTACTCTTTGTATATGAAAAATGTAAAAGGATCAAGTACCCCTCAAAAATATTTTTTAGTGCGGTAAGGCTGCAATACCAGTTGAGGTTGCGGCTCTTTTTTATGCGACTTTGTAATTTTTTCAAATGCCTTCTTCAGTCTGTCGTACTCCTGCTTCAGTATTTTTTTTGCTGTATCTGACATAGTGATAAGTTAATGGTTTAAACAATCATGATTTCTGGCTTATTTCAATTGCAGGCGAAAATGAAATAGTCTTGTCTTTGTTTATAATTTTTATCCGGTAGATGGCTGTTTTCTTAGAGGCTTTTTCATAAAACTCGTAATTGTCAGTTTCAGTTTTGTCTGTGCCAAATACCAATGCAATCATCATGAAATTTTCTCCATCAGTACTTTTTTCCACTTCAAAAACCACAGCATTTTCATTTTCACTAACTATCCATTGCAACGTCGCTTTATTGTTCTTAGTAAATCCATTGATACTAATCACTTTTGCCTTTGCAACAGAGATGGTAGGTGGTGGCAGAGGTGATGGGCTTGCAAAAGGGACAAAGGTTTCTTTAGTAGTTGACGGCTGGTAAAAAACCCGCAACGTTATCAATACAATAAAAGCTATATTTCTTATCATTTCTCAGGCTTTTGAATAAGGTCTTCAAGATGCCACAGAAATATTGGATGTCAGGGTAACGGTTCGCAGGAATTAGTGAAATAAAGACTCCAGCATAAGGAACTAAGCTGATAAAAAATCGTACTTGAAACAGAGCTTCAGTGAAGAGTAACAGGTACGGGTGCTATAGTAGTTTTACGTGGTTTTATGTGGTTTTCCGAATCGTAAAACAAACCTAATATAAGGGGGTTGTAAATGCAAGTCTTTTGGTAAAAATATTTTATAATCATTCAAATTATTCAGCTGCACTACAAACCTTTAATACCTTTGACCGTTAATAATCAGGAATGAACGCAATAATAGAGGTTAAAAATCTCACTAAAAAATTCAGGGATATAAAGGCCGTTGATAATCTCTCTTTTACAGTAGAAGCTGGACAGGTCTATGGCTTCCTTGGTCAGAACGGGGCAGGTAAATCTACGACTATCCGTATGCTGCTGACATTGATAACACCCACCTCTGGAGAGATAGAATTGTTCGGGATGAATTTATCCAAACACCGGAAAGAAATTCTGCGGCAGGTCGGTGCTATTATTGAACGACCGGATTTTTATAAATACCTCACAGCTCTTGAGAACCTTCGCCTGTTTGCAAGCATGAGCGGTGTAAAAGTTTCTGAAAAAAAACTAATGGAGCAATTGGATATGGTGGGCCTTGCAGAAAGGGCCAACAGTAAAGTGAAAACCTACTCCCAGGGAATGAAGCAACGATTAGGTATAGCCACAGCATTAGTGAATGATCCGGGATTAATTATTTTAGATGAACCTACTAATGGATTAGATCCCCAGGGAATTGCTGATGTCCGCAACCTCATTCTTTTGCTCAGCAAAGAAAAAAAGAAGACGCTGCTCATCTCATCACACCTGCTGAGTGAAATGGAATTGATTGCTGATTCAATGATTATTATTGATAAAGGAAAGAAACTGGTGGAGGGAAGAGTAAATGAGCTTTTTGATCCTTCTGAAACTATCGTAGAGTTAAAAACAACAGATGATGCCGCTACGTTTGAAAAATTACAGCAATCTTCATTGAAAATTTTCATGCATGGAAAAAGGAATGATTGCTTATTGCTGAAACTCCATCGCAATGAAGTGCCATCGGTAATGAAAGAATTGGTACAGATGGATGTGAATGTAGTTTCATTACATTCCAAACATTCGCTGGAGGATTATTTTTTATCATTAACAACAGGAAGTACCCATGTGGAAGCTGCTACAAATTGAATTATTTAAAATATTTAAACGGCCAAGAACCTATATAGCTTTCGGAGCTATAGCCGCTATTGTTTTCCTGATACAGATTGCACTAAAGTATGATGGTAAATCCTATATTGATCTTTTGCTGAGTAACCTCTCAGGGTCATTTGAGTTTTCTGATGAATTTAAAGGCAAGTTGCTGAATGGCTATCTTATTTGTTTTATAATTCTGAATACACTGTTAATACAGATGCCATTGTTGGTGGCATTAATATCAGGTGACGCTATAGCCGGGGAAGCAAATATGGGAACACTTCGTTTATCACTTACCAAGCCAATAAGCCGGACAGAGTATATGCTGGTGAAGTTTGCGGCATCAATAATTTATACATTAGCCTTGTTGTTGTGTATGGCTGCTTTAGCTTTATTTGGCAGCATGCTCATTTTTGGTACTAATGATATGGTGGTGATGCGTTCTGAAGGAATTGAACAAATAAAAAATTTTGATGTGCTCTGGCGGTATTTCGCAGCATTTGGTTTTGCAGCCGTGGCTTTAACTACTGTATCGGCTTTGGCGTTCTTGTTAAGTGTATTTGCTGAAAATTCTATCGGGCCTATTATTGCCACCATGAGTATTGTGATCGTATTTACCATTTTATCAGAGATGAATATTCCGATTTACGATCAAACAATTAAGCCATATTTATTTACATCTCATATGGTGGCATGGAAAGGTTTTTTTTATGTGAAGGCAGACGCAGAAGGAACTACTATTAACGGGAGCATCGAAAATTTCCCTGCCGTAATGCGGAGCCTTGGAATTTTATTAGTCTATATTGTTTTATTTTTTGGCAGCGCAGTATGGGTGTTTAAGAAAAAAGATATTTTGACTTAAAATGATTTGTATAATATGAAGAAGTTTGTTTTAGTAATAGTGTTGTTGAGTGGCTGGCTGCTTTCAAAAGCACAAACGGCAGAGGAGCTTATTCAAAAGGTAAAAGCAAAGCTGGACAAGGTAAATGACTACGAGGCTAAGGGAAAAATGAAAACCAATGTTATTTTTATTAAAGCCCCGATTGCGAATGTAAAAGTATATTATAAAAAGCCCAATAGGCTGCGGATTAATAATGAAAGCGGTATCTCTTTTATTCCGAAAGGGTCTATGAATATTAACCTGGGTAATATTTTTATCAATACTACCGGGTTTGATATAATTGATGTGGGAAAAGAAAGTGGCAGCAATCTGCGTATTATAAAACTGTTGCCCAAAGATGAAAATGCAGACGTGGTATTATCAACTGTGTATATTGATGAAGCACAGTCATTGATTAAAAAGACAAAAACCACTACTAAAGAAAACGGTACCTACGAACTGGAAATGAATTATGGTAAGTATGCTGAATATGGACTTGCCGATAAAGTTGTTTTTTCTTTTAATACAAAAGATTACAAGTTGCCCAAAGGTATTACGTTTGACTATGACGACGGGAGCAAAAAAGAACCAACTCCTGATAAGTTAAAGAATAAAAAAGGCAAAGTTGAGATAAGCTATTCTGGATATATTATTAATAAAGGAGTTTCAGATTCTGTATTTAAGTAAATCTACGTACTTGTATATTTAATAATTTCTTATTATTCTTGTACTCTCTTTCTATCCACTCCTCTTTAGAATTACCGGCGTATTGATTTTTAGTAAAATCAATTTTGCATCGAAATTCAAAAATCTCTGTTGAAACCCCGCTTATAAAGTATTTAAGTGCTTTAGAAACCCGTATTTTTTTACCACAATAACTAAAACTGCACTATGAAAAGAGCTTTTCTATTATATGCTACCACAGTTATTTTTTGTGCGTTGGCTTCCGGTCAAACTGTACCCTCTGGCTTTTCAGTTTCCTCAATTGGTTCTGGCTGGGTTGCACCTGTTGGTACTGCTTTCTCAAACGATGGGCAAAAATTATTTGTATGGGAAAAAAGTGGTAAGGTGTACGTCTGTAATAGAAATGGTTCAGGTACTTATGTTAAGCAAACAATACCTGTAATAAATATTTCAGAAGAGGTGGGGGATTGGCGGGATCATGGATTGCTTGGGTTTGTTTTAGATCCACAATTTTCTATTAACGGGCTAATATACCTGCTTTATAATGTGGACAGGCACCATCTTATGAATTTTGGAACACCTGCTTATAACGCTTCTACAAATGATTATCTTAAAGCTACTATTGGACGTGTAACAAGATACCAGACAATTACAAGTGGGAGTAATCTTGTTGCAGATTATTCAACAAGATATGTGTTGATAGGGGAAACACGGCAAACCGGCATTCCCTTGCTTTACGAATCACATGGTGTAGGGTCACTTGCATTTGCAGCTGATGGCATGTTGCTGGTTACTACCGGAGATGGTGCAAGTTATTCCACCACAGATCCAGGGAGTATCGGCCATACTTATTATATTCAGGCATTGTCAGATGATATTATCAGGCCCGAAGAAAATGTAGGTGCCTTTCGATCTCAGTTACTCAATTCTCATTGTGGTAAACTATTAAGAATTGATCCAACAAATGGTAATGGCGTTGGTAGTAATCCTTTCTTTTCTGTAACAGAACCCCGCTCAGCCAGATCAAGGGTATGGGCACTTGGTTTTCGCAATCCCTTTCGAATGACAATAAAACCCGGAACAGGTTCCACGAATCCATCAACAGGTGATATTGGTGAGGTTTATGTGGGCGACGTGGGATGGAATAATTGGGAAGAATTAAATATTATTGATAAAAAGGGGATGAATTGCGGATGGCCCCTTTTTGAAGGCCATACCACATTAACCAGCTACTATAATTTAACAACTGCAAACCAGGATGAGCCTAATCCATTATATAATATTAGTGGTTGTACACAACAATATTTTACTTTCAATAATTTGCTAAAGCAAGCAACAGCAGATAATATTAAAACCGTTTTTAACCCGTGCAACACATCACAGGCTATAGGTACGAATGAACGATATTTTCACCGCAGACCGGCAATTGACTGGCAGCATGGAGTGGATAATGCAAGGGTTGGTACATTTAGCGGAAATAACGCAACCACTGCAGTAATCGGTACACCAGCATCAAATGTTACTGGTACACCTTTCAGAGGAAATGCGGCAGTGGCAGGTTGCTGGTATACTGGCAATTCTTACCCGGTCAATTACAGGAATACTTTTTTTACGGCTGATTATGGAGGCCAATGGTTAAAAAGTTTTACTGTAAACTTTACTGATGTGTTGCAGAAAGTAGAAAATTTTGCAACCGGATTTATTGCAATTGTTTCCATAACACAAAACCCTCTGGATGGATCATTGTTTTGTGTGGACCTTGGGAACAATTCTATTAAAAAGATTGCCTATGGTGGAAACCAGTTGCCGGTAGTTGTAATGAGTTCAGATAAAACTTTTGGCCCTTCTGTATTGAATGTAAACTTTACGGGTAGTTCTTCTAATGATCCGGGAGGTAGTATTGCAGGTTATCAATGGAATTTTGGCGATGGTTCACCAGTTTCCACTTCAGCTAACCCCTCTCATAATTTTACAGCTCCACCTAATACGCCAACTAAATATATTGTTAAGCTCACTGTAACAGATAATCAAGGTGGAACTTCATTAGACAGCATAATCATTTCGGTAAATAATACACCACCAATCGTTAACATCATAAGCCCTGTAAAAAATTCTACCTATAGATTAGGGGCAGATACACTTTATTCCTGTGAAGCGATCGTTACAGATGCAGAACACACTACTCCTCAATTGACGTATGCATGGCAAACATTTTTGCGCCATAATAATCATCAACATCCGGAATCTATCAATAATAACCTGCTTACTCAAACTGCAATTTCAAGAATTGGCTGCAATGGGGATGATTACTACTGGCTAATCAGACTGAATGTAACAGATGGGGCGGGGCTTTCAACCAGCGATTCGTCAAAAATTTTTCCAGGTTGCAGTAACAGCCCTCTGCCAATTTTGCTGCGAAGTTTCAGTGTAACACAAGATGAAACAGAAAATATGGTTAAATGGACTACAGAACTTGAGGATAATATAGAATATTTTGAAGTGGAAAGAAGTAGTGACGGAGTTGATTTTTTACCAATATACAGGCAAGCTGCCCGCAACATTCTGGCTGCAAGTACTTATAGTTTTACGGATAATAGCTTTTTAGCCGGGTATAATTATTACAGATTAAAAATAGTTGAAAGAGGTGCAACTGTAAAGTATTCACTCATTATCAGGACTCATTCCTATAAGAGATCCAAAAATTTACTTGTTTCTCCAAACCCGGTAAAAGATATCTTTTCAATAACCTGTAATTCCATGGAGAGAGGTATCGCTATTGTTCAGGTGAAAGATATTAACGGGAAAACACTGTATACGATACGGGAAAATGTAAGTAAAGGGGATAATGTGATATACATACAGAATTTACCCACCCTTCAACCAGGTATCTTTTTTATAACAGTTATGCAAGGAAATGATATACGTCAGGGAAAATTTATAAAAATGTAGTTTATAAAAATGCCAATAGTTGTATTCAATTAAAAGAAGGCTAAGCTATAAACGGTTTAGCCTTCATCAATTATTTCATCTTTCGCATTCGCTAATATTGCCGGAGTCATTTTTCGCAACGGATTTTGCCGGTTTTCTTCATATTCTTTACGACGATTGATGATGTCAATACATTCAAAAATTGCAGTTAAAAAAGAAGACGGGTCAGCTTTGTCTTTTCCTGCGATATCAAACGCAACGCCATGATCGGGAGAAGTTCTTACTGCGGGTAGCCCGGCTGTATAATTCACTCCTTCGCCAGAAGCTAATGCTTTAAAAGGAATCAAACCCTGGTCGTGATACATAGCAAGCACAGCATCAAAGCGTTCAAAACTTCTGCGGGCAAAAAAAGCATCAGCACTATAAGGTCCAATCACAAGCATACCAGTATTTTTGGCTTCTTTTATGGCTGGTTTGATAATCGTCTCTTCTTCATTTCCTATCAATCCTTCATCTCCGGCATGGGGATTTAACCCAAGTACAGCAATGCGGGGTTTGTCAATACCAAAATCTTTTCTAAGGCTTTGATGAATGATATTGAGCTTGCTGATGATTATCTCTTTATTAATATGTTTGGCAATTTCTCCTACGGATATATGTTCTGTAACCAATGCCACCCTGAAATTGCCTGCACACAACATCATCACCACATCATTTACACCAAACATACTTTTTAAATAAGGAGTATGGCCGGTGAAACTAAATTCAGGAGATTGTATATTCTTTTTATGAATAGGAGCTGTTACTAATCCGTCAATTTGCTTTTGTTTTAATGCGGCAACAGCAGTTTGAAGTGAAAGCACGGCATATTTTCCGGCAACATCACTTAACTGCCCGGGGTTGATAGCAACCTCTTCTTCCCAGCAGTTGAAAAGATTAATTTGCTTTGGAGCAATGCGGTTAAGCTCCTTTATGTTTTGGTAATTGAAATTTATTTCGGGGATTGACTTGCGATAAAAATTAACAGCCTTGCCCGAAGCAAAAATAACCGGGGTGCAATGATCAAGCAGCCGGGTATCTGAAAAAGTCTTAATAATTATTTCTATGCCGATTCCATTAAGGTCTCCGCAGCTGATACCAATAACAGGTTTTGTGTTTGCACTCATAGTACTTTGGTTGAATGATTACAAATGTAATTCTTTCAAGATTAATGAGACGCTATTTTGTATCATCAGAAGTTTAGTATTTTTTTATTACCTGATTATCCGGGTCTTCAATAAGATTGAGCGCTACATCCTTTGTAAGGTATTCGGTATTAGTACACTTCTATCTTGACTGCATCGAATTATTTTGCATTACACTTTTAAGAGAGAGGATGATTATGGAAAAAATTTCTTCAGCTTGAATTAAAAAATATCGTTATCACTAAATCAATAAAATAGTGTCTGGTTTGTGATAGTAAAGGCTGTTTCACTTATTATTCAAAGATTTATAAATTTAAAATATTGGTATCAGTTATAAGGCTCGCAAAAGATGAATAGTGGTTTACCATTAAAGTTAATCTGTTTATTATTTATTATTGGGGATTTACTTTTTTATGTAGTTGATTTTACGACCCTAAATATTTTTAACGAAAGGGGTTTTACTAAATACATGAAAAATGATGTTATATTTTTTGTATTAACATGGAAACCTATTCTATTTGATAGTAGAATAATTATTCAGTAACTGTAATAGTAAACCCTTACTAAGACCTAATCATTATGAAACCGTTGTCTTTTTTTAAACCACTTAATTTATTAGTTATTGTAATATTCTTTACTATAACAACCTCGGCACAAACTATTGGAACATTCGCTTCCATAACACCAACAGTTCAAACACAAAATCTTGTTCTTCCGGCTACACATAAGTTTCAACGTATTATTAAATCCGGTGATGCCTTGTCATTAGGGGGTACAGTAGGGGCTAATACTGATTTTACCGGCTATGTTCCTGTTGGTGGAAGCAGCAGAAACGGGTATTTATCTATTAGTAATGAAACTACACCTGCTGGTTGTGCTATACTTGGAATATCTTATAATTATACCAGCCATACCTGGACAGTTAATAATGGAGGAAACGTGGATTTTCTTACCAATGCAACATTTGGTAATACGGCAAGGTTTTGTTCTGGCACTGTAACACCTAACAATACTATAATTGTTTGTGAAGAAGATATAACAGCAGGGGATGCGAATGGGGACGGCTATCAGGACAGGGGGTGGTTGATAGAAATTAACCCTGCAACAAGAACTGTTATTAACCAGGATGGAATTGGTGTTCCAGACAGATTATGGGCTGTTGGACGTGGGAGACATGAAAATGCAGTAATAAAAAATGATAATACCATTTTGTATACGGGAGTTGATGATGCTGCTAATGGATATCTGTACAAATTTATACCTGCCGTTCCCGGTAATTTTAGTAACGGCATCTTGTATGTTTTAGAGACAATAGCAGGTCTTGGAAACGGAACCTGGAGGATAGTTGCCAATACTACACAGGCAGACAGGAATAACACACCAACATTAAGTACAGCAGCAGGGGCGTATAATTTTAATGGGATAGAGGATGTTGAAATTGGACCAGATGGCAAGATATATTTTGCAGCAAAAAATGAAGGAAAGGTTTACAGGTTTACCGATAATGGTACATTCGGAACCGCTACCGATATAAGTGGGTTGGAAGTATTTGTAGGTAACAATGCATATCCAACAATAAGAAGCTATGATGTGGATGGAGCAGGTCCACTTGGCAATGAACCCTGGGGTAGAGGTAATGATAACCTTGCATTTGATGGTGAAGGAAACCTTTGGGTATGTCAGGATGCAATAGTAGCCTCCGATCGTAATCATATTTGGGTAGTAGGCCCAACCCATACCCAGGCTTCTCCACAAGTAAAGGTGTTTGCTACAACACCTGTAAGAAGTGAGCCAACAGGAATAACTTTTACTCCTGATTATAAGTTCATGTTTATTTCATTTATGAGCCCTACAGGTTCCAACACCACGGCTCAGACAGACGCTGCTGGTGTGTCTGTAATATTTAATACACACACAACCGTAGTAATAGCCAGGGCAGAAAACCTGGGGCCATTCGCAACTTTACCAGTAAACTTTACAGATTTTAATGTAACGAAAGTAAATGACGGGGTGTTTATAAATTGGAGTGTAACAGATGTAAATAACCATAATTATTTTTCCGTAGAAAGATCAACCAATGGAACTGATTTTGAGGAAATACATAGAAACAGTGAAAATATTAATGGAGTTGCACGACAGTCATTCAGTATTACTGACAAAAAACCACCTGTATCAAATATCATTTACTATCGGATTAAGGAATGTAATAATAACGGTGATTTTCATTACACAGATATAAAAACAGTAAAACTGAATAAACAGGGTCGCATTGGAAGTATTTACCCTCAGCCGGCAAATGATAAATTAAATGTGCAGTATCATTCTTATAATGAAGGCTCAGTTAAAATTATAATAACTGACATCAATGGAAAAATAGTAATGCAGGAAAGCCGTAATATGAATGCAGGGGCACAATTCATTGTAGTCAATATCGGTAAACTTAACAGCGGAATGTACCTGGTATCAATAACTGATAAAGATCACCAGAAATCATTACAAAGGTTTATTAAGGAATAGCAGCGAGAAGAAACTATACACCAGGAATGGTGTTTATATAATATCCGTACCATGAAAAAATTTTTACTTATTCTCTATGGGGTTGTTTTGACCTTCATAGTGCAGGCACAGGTACTACGTCCTTTTACAGTGCGGTATAATAATCCTTCTGTTAAAGGAAATATTATACAGGTGGCAAATAATATTTTTACATCAGTAGGTGGGGTAGACAGAACAACAAATCCCGGGAATACCACAGAAGTTGCTCCTGCCGGCGTATCAAGAAATAACGGTACAGTAGGGAAAAATATTAACCTGGATGCAATGGTTCCTTTTGGATCTAACTGGAAATATCTTGCAGCAGCAGGATCAACACCAGTTGGTTGGACAGGTATTGCCTTTGCTGATGGTGCATGGCCATCTGCCAATGGGGAACTTGGTTATGGTGATGCTGATGAGGTGACTTGTATTCCTTCCGGAGGTGGTGGAACTCTTTGTGTACCTACTGGTACAAAAGTTATAACCACTTACTTCAGAAAAACAATAAACATAGTTAACCCACTAGCCTTTACTAATTTCAGATTTAAAGTAGAGAGAGATGACGGGTATGTATTGTATGTTAACGGAACAGAAATGAGCAGAAATAATATGCCTGGAGGTGCTGTTGCACATGGTACACTTGCTACTGCTGCTGTAAATGATGGTGTTATTACTTTTACTGTTCCTAATACGATTTTTATTGCCGGGAATAATGTAATAGCTGTTGAAGTTCACCAAAATACATCAGGAAGTGATGACTTGTCGTTCGATTTGGAACTGACCGCTCTTACCGGTACATCAAATGATATATTTAATTCATCAACTGCTGATCTCAACCTTCCATCCTGTTCACAAGTATTATTTGCTGGTTTGTACTGGGGTGCCACGCAGGGAACCGATGGAATTAATACTTCATGGATAACTAGTGAGACCTCTGTAAAGTTTAAGGTTGCAGGAAGTTTAGTCTATCAGAACTTAACATCCACACAAACAGATTATCATAACAATACGTTGGTTCCGGGTTTACCACATACCGGGTACAGGTGTTTCAGAGATGTTACATCGTTACTTAATGTTACCAGTCCCAATGGAACTTATGGTATTGCTAATATGGCTGCACCCGAAGGTATAGTTAATGGTGCAGGTGGCTGGGCTATAGTTATTGTTTATGCTGATCCGGCTACTATTGTAAGAAACCTTACTGTATTTGACGGGTCGGCTATTATGAATGGTGGTGACCCACCTCTTAATGTTCCGATAACCGGATTTTTAACACCACCAAGCGGCCCTGTTAGTTGTGAGTTGGGAGCAGTGGTATATGATGGAGACAGAACATCAACCGATGCTTACATGTTTAAGCAGGATGCAAATCCTTTAGTTGGTAGTTATACAAACCTTACACCCAACACCACTAGTAATCTGAATGACATGTGGAACAGTACTATATCCAGGTACGGTGCTAATGTAACTACAAGAAACCCGGCACATCAAAATACATTGGGGTATGATGCGGATATTTTAATTGTACCAAATGCATTGAATGCCGTATTGGGTAATAATGCTACATCAGCAAGTGTGCAGGTGGCATCGCCTTCTGAAAATTATTTTATTCATACCATCAGTACTGCTATTTCACAATACACTCCATCATTTGCAGTAAGTAAAAATGCAACAGATCTGAATGGCGGTTTATTGGTTCCGGGTGACTCTCTCCGGTACCAGATAGATTATCAGAATAATGGTAACGATGCCAGTACTGCTACAACAATCATTGATAATATTCCGGCGGGCACATCGTATGCACCCAATAGTTTAATAATAAACGGTGTTGCTAAAACAGATGCGGTGGGTGATGATCAGGCCGAGTATGATTTTGCCAATAACCGTGTAATATTCAGATTGGGAACAGGTGCTAATGGAACAACAGGCGGAGAAATAAACCCAACTGTAAGTGGCAACGTAACGTTTAAAGTATACACCCCATCTTCCTGTGCTCTCTATTCATGTAATAGCTCAATCAGTAACCGTGCAAGGATGGCTTATGCCGGCAAACTTTCTTTATTAAACCTGTATGATTCCAGTGGTGTTATTTCCGGGGGATGTAATACGCCTAATCCACAAGTAAATACAATCAGCGGATCTTGTATGCCTTTGTCAGACACAGTATTAACAAATATCTGTCCTGCGACGACGGTGCAGATACCGATAGCTCGTTATGGTGGTTATGTATTTCATTCGGGGATTCCGTTTACCGTGGGGAACTTATTTGATGCGAGGACAGCGATAACATTTAACAGGGTCATCTATGCATTTTATGATGGTCCGGGTAGCTGTGATGATACGATACGTATAGCGGTGTTTATAACAGCCTGTCCTGATATAGATGATGACAATGACGGGATACCGGATTATGTAGAGATGGATAATTCATTGGCCTGGGGCAATCATGATGGCGATGGATTTTTAAACTGGAATGATGCAACGTATCCTGGGTTTATAGATAATAATACCGATGGGTTCAATGATAATTTTGACCCGAGTGCCGACTCGGACAATGATGGCAATCCGAATTTTTATGATTCAAATTTTCCGGGCTGGCTGGATACCAACGGTGATGGGGTAAATGATAATATGGACAAAGATTTGGATGGTATACCGAACCACCTGGATTTGGACAGTGATAATGACGGTATACCATCCAAATCTTTGTCCATATTATCATTTACCCCATCACCGTTGGTATCCAGCCAGCCCGGAAAATTTGAATCATAAAAATTCGGATTGCCATCATTG
>JANMFO010000212.1:0-2331 GCA_031374245.1 Chitinophagaceae bacterium
CAAAAATCACTTTAATAGCTGAGGTTGTTACTTATGTTCTTCTATTATTGCCATTAATAAGAATTTTCACTTCTTTCTCTTTTGACAACTTTAATTATTTTCTATTCTTATTTCCCACAGGATGTTTTTTAATACTTTACCCTTTATCAGTCCTTGAATCTTTCAGAAAATATCGAACCAAAAGAACACTTCGCAAATGCTCAGCAGCGAAAAGAACCCTGAAGTGAGTGACACAAGGGACGATGATAATAGCAATGCAGCTGGTTAAATAATTCGTCTGCCGCTTATCCAGATGACTTATAAACGAGTGGTAGGATCAGATCAAATTGTAACTTCCATTCCTTCCCTGGCAAAGCAGGAGTTCGGAAAGATGGCTTTGCATTCGGCTTCCATGGCTTGCAGAAATTCATCATCATGGTCGGGGTCGTGGTGAGTGATGATAAGACGTTTGACGCCGGCTGCTTTGGCGGCTTCCGCACATTGCCGCCAGCTGCTATGACCCCAGCCTTTGAATTTTTTATACTCCTCATCAGTGTATTGCCCGTCATGTATCAATAAATCCGCATCCCTCGCCAGTTCAACGATGTTCTCATCAATTCCATCTAGGTGCTCTGCATCCGTGCAGATAGCAATGATACCTGATTCATCTTCTACCCGCAAACCATAAGACCCTCCCGGTACTTTATGATGTTGCGGGGCAGCGGTAACTTTCGCACCATAAAATGTTTCTTCGTCTCCATGACTCAGGAACTCGAAAGAAGCACCCATAGCCTCCAGGGATACTGGGAAATATTCTTCCACCATTTGCTGCGAGAAAATTTCTTTAATATCGAGGTACTGCCTGTCGCTTCCCATAACATGTAACTTAATTTTATTGGCAGGATCATAGGCAGGTGCAAAGAAGGGAAAGCCCTGAATATGGTCCCAGTGAAAATGAGTAAATGACAGATTAACGATGCCGGCCTGGATTCCTTCTTCGGCCAGGTCCTTCCCGAGATTCCGGATACCTGTTCCTGCGTCAACGATGATAATTCGTTTTGCCTGTTCAAGGGTAAGGCGTATACAGGTTGTATTGCCTCCATACATTTCAAAATTAGAACCGCAGGTGGGAATAGAGCCACGTACACCATAAAACTTCAATTTCATATATCACATATTTTTTACACCACACAAAAGTTAACCTTTGAAAACCGTTTGTGGTTACTATCAAAACACAAAATCATTAGATCTTAATGGCGAATAATTCCATCGGCAGTTCCTTCCCTTTAAGCTCTATATATCCCAGGCTTTCCACCTGCCACGACTCAAGTGCTGCATTGGTAACAAAATCCGCTGAACCGATAAATTTCTGATTAAGTTCTCCACCCATCGTTCTTATCCTTGCCGTTGTATTCATTGCATCACCACTCATCGTGAGATCTTTTTTCACAATACCAATTTCACCTACCATTACCAACCCTAAGTGAACACCGATCCGGTACTCTGGTACCATACCGTATTCACGCCGGTAATAATTGCTTTCCTTCTGGATGATGCGGCGGGCCCTGATAACGGATTGTATACATTTACTTTTATTTCCTTCATTGGAGAGCCACGACACAACGATCTCATCACCCACATATTGATAAATCAATCCGTCGTACTCGAGCAGGGCAAGAGAGATATGATGAATGAAGTCGCGGATATAAAAGAAATATTTTTTATGCCCCAGCTTTTCTGCCGTGGGTGTTGAATCCTTCAGGTCGATGAAAAGGATGATTCTTTTTTCTTCTCTCGGCATTAAGTACTTGCCGATGAAAATATCTGTGAATACGCCGGGTGAATACTTTTCATTGATTTCCAGGATCAGTAACGTAATAACATATAACAGTAACCGTGATTCAATGTAATTGAGCAGCCAGGTTGATTCGAAAGCATAATGATAAAAGGTCCGGCTCGCAGCGACCGGGTTCACACCATAAACGAAAATGTAAACGACATAAAAATTAATAATGGCATATATACCTGTGAACAGGCAAAGGACAAGCGTTTTTAAAATAAAGCTGAGCCAGAGAGGGTATTTCCGGTATTTGTTTTTGAGCGGAAAGATCAGCAGGTAGGCCATTCCCGAGTAAGCAAGCAGCCCTAGTAACAGACGGACTATAAAAAGACCTTTTTCCGATTGGGTGAACGGGTATTCGCCGGTTTTCTCAGTGAAGGAAAGGGTGAGAAACCTCGAATAATCAAAGAAGGTCCACAGGATACCGATCACAATCAGTGTTTTGAAATAGTACCGCTTTAGAATAGAGTTATTGCTGAATATATCCGTCAGCGTCATGAATTTCTGCTTGC
>JANMFO010000224.1:0-7110 GCA_031374245.1 Chitinophagaceae bacterium
GTGAAGCTGCCCACCAATCTTACTGAGCAACAGAAAGCCCTTTTCATTGAATTGAGTAAACTTAAATAAACCCTTTTGTATGCAAACAGAAGAAATGATACCGGCTGATGAATTTTGTATTCACCACAATATTGAGTTATCCTTTATTTATTCTCTAAAGGAATCCGGACTGATAGAAATGAGCAGCGTCGAGGAAAAAGTATTTGTCCCTGTAAGCCAGTTAAATCAATTAGAAAGACTGGTGCGTTTGTATTATGAAATGGATATTAACCTGGAAGGCATTGAAACTATTACGTATTTATTGCAACGTATGAATGATATGCAACAACAAATTCTACTGCTTAATAACCGGCTAAGGATATATGAAAGCGAATGAAATGAAAACTATTAGCTATTATTAAAATTTATTAGTTTATATCCAGTTTAGTAATGTAACAAATGGTGAATACAGGTTGTAAGAAACTATTTTTATTACAATAGCAAAGAGTCCTTAATAGTTACCCAGGTATTACTAAGGCCTATTCTTTTAACTAATTCATAGAATATTTTTGCATTATTTGGGTGAAGCCGGATACATCCGTGAGATGCTTTAGTTCCCAGTTTGGCAAAGTTTCCTGGTGTGGTGCCATGTATAGCATATCCTCCTCTTAAAAAAACTGCATAAGGCATATTACCCAGTCCCTTGTAGTTTCCTCCGGGATATTTTCTTGAAGTATATTTTTTAATTACCGGGCCTGACGGTCTCAAATTTAAATGAGGTGTTTCATACTTTCTGATCCCTGTAGAAACCTTAAAACTATCCATCAATTCACTATCAATATATAAATAAAGTGTTTGTGTGGATTTTATGATTTCTGCATACAGCAGGCAATCATTTTGTCTGCAGGGAGTATGCAATATTGCATTTCTGTTTAGAAGGAACGAGTCGAGTACTTTAATATTCTCTTTTACAATTTCTCTTTCTTCCGGGGAATATTTTTCCTCATTCTTTAAAACTTTAATAAATGTATCGATTCGCTCCATTAATGCTGCATCGCGGTGCCATAGTGTATCAATCTTTATTAATAATTTATCTAATGAATCAATCCCGGGAGTAAATACTTTAGCGTCAAAAATATTATTGGCATCCCCGGTCGTATCATATTTTTCCCTGCTCATTGAATCTTTAAAAGTCTCATAATTGAACTTTTCGGGTACTGGCTTCTTATCATCATTTTTACAGGATAGGAAAAAAACAACTAAAATCATGAACACAGGTCCTGCTTTAAAACAATACTTTATAACCATATAATTAAGAATAAAATCTGCATGAAGATAATCTGTCTTTTGTATTTATCTTCTATTCATTTTCTTATAGTTGCAGGTTTTAATTTGTTGAGCAGATTGCTGAATTTTTTGTTGCAAAATAATTATTCCTGCTTTTATACAAATTACTATTAATTCATCAATTAAAAGCTTAACATAGTGCACCAGAAAATCAGTTTACCTTTAGTATAAATTTTCAATTTATGAGTTGGACTATAATGATTCTCTTTGGTATTGGTGCCATTGCATTAATTGCCTTCCTGGTAATTCAAAATCGAAAAGATGAGAAGGGATTTGAAAAGCAACTTAAAAATGATTATCATAAAGCAAAAGACGAAGAAGGGGATATAGAAATTGATGAGATAACGAAATAACCTCTTTTGTCATATTCTGAGTTGCTTACTCAAAGATTTATTTGCCAACAAACTCCTGCATCATTCGCATCACCTCTGCTCCTTCTTCTCCGCTACAGGGATTAGGCCCGTTGTCTAAAAAATATTGAGCAGTTGCTTCAATCATAGGTTGTTGTACATGCTGAAGTGTATCAAATGAAAGAGTTGTTTTTGTATCTCTTGTATCCAGTGTAATTGTATTACTGCTAAAAACGTGGAAGCTTATTTTACCTTCAGAACCAATTATCTCGCACTGGTCAACTGTGGTGGCAGCATTAAAACACCAGGAACCGCTGAAGGCGATGCCATTTTTGAATAAAATATTTCCGGCCACTATATCATCGGTGGTATAGTTACCAGCCTGGTTGGTGGCTATCCCGGTCACTTTTTGCACAGGACCAAAAAAATAATACATCAGATCGAGTTGATGCGGGGCAAGGTCGTGAAAGAGACCCCCTCCGGCTATTGCTGGGTCAACCCGCCACGCAGTTTTTATATCTGTCAGTTCTTCTTTGGTAAGCGGGGGCTTATACAATTCAATACGGGCAAGCCGAACGTCGCCAATTGCTTTATCGGTTATTAATTGCTTTATTTTTTTAAATAAGGGCTGCTGACGGCGATAATGAGCCACCACCAATTTTACATTTGCAGTAGCGGCAGCTTTAGCCATATTGCAGGCAGCTTTATAATCAAGGGCCATTGGCTTTTCTACATACACCGGTTTACCGGCATTAATGGCTGCAATGGTATATTCTTCGTGAGATGATGGCGGCGTGGCGATATAAACAGCATTTACTTCCGGATTGTTGATCAGCTGGCTTGCGTTATCATACCACCTGGGTACATTATGGCGTTGAGCATAGTCTTTTGCTTTTTCTGCATCCCTTCGCATTACTGCGATCAATGCTGAGTTATTTACTTTATTAAAAGCAGGGCCGCTTTTTAATTCAGTTACATCTCCGCAACCGATAATGCCCCAGTTAATTTTTTTCATGTACTACTATTTTTTTATATGCTCTTTTTTGTAAGCTACTTCGTCACCTTCACTTTATTTCTTAAAATATTTTCTTTTATTCAGATACTTTAGGAATTCAATACAAAGAACAGCACCAACACTAACAAACAGAATAATGGCCATTGCATTCCATCCTAAGGAGGTGGTTTTAAAAATGGATTGTAAATATGGTACATACACGATTAACAATTGCAGTATAACCGTTAGTACTATTGCTGCCCACATTCTCCTATTGGCAAATATCCCGGAAGAAAACATGGAATGATAAACAGAGCGAACTGAAAGTGCATTGCCCAGTTGCACAAAACACAGCGTTGTAAATACCATCGTTTGCTGCGTTCTTATCGTATATCCCTGTTCTGTTGCCCACCATTGAATGAAAATGGTGGCGAATGTCAGAATCATGCCTGTCAACATTATTCTGGCAATCATTCCACCAGCAAATAAATTTTCTTTTGGCGGACGGGGGGGATGGTTCATGATATTTTTTTCAGCCGGTTCTGTTACAAGTGCTAATCCAGGCAAGCCATCTGTAACAAGATTGATCCAAAGGATATGAGTAGGAAGCAAGGGAATAGCAAACCCCAGGATGGGTGCCAGGAAAATAGTTAAGATTTCGCTCAGGTTACAGGAAAGCACATACAAAATAAATTTTCGGATATTCTCATATATCCTTCTTCCTTCCCGAACTGCTTTAACAATGGTGGCAAAATTATCATCCAGTAAAATCATATCCGCTGCTTCTTTTGATACATCAGTCCCTGTTATTCCCATTGCTATACCAATATCGGATTGTTTCAAAGATGGTGCATCATTCACCCCATCACCAGTCATGGCAACAAATTCTCCATTATTTTGTAAGGCTTTTACAATATTTAATTTTTGCTCCGGAGAAACCCTTGCGTATACTGAAGTATTTTTTACTTCATCACTGAAAACATCTTTTGAAAGTTTATCAAGATCAGCTCCTGTTTTTACTCCCGGGTGTCCCGCTTCAATCATTCCCAAACGTTCTGCAATGGCAGTGGCAGTAAGCAATTGATCGCCGGTTATCATCACTGTTTTAATGCCTGCTGTTTTACACTGTTTGATTGCTTCAATCACCTCTTCCCTTGGTGGATCTATCATAGCAGTCATTCCTAGGAAATCCAGATCGGTTTCAATACCTGGTTTTATTTCACCCGGTTTTTGGTCAAATATTTTATAGGCAAAAAACAAAATCCGTAATCCATCTGACGCCCATTCCCGGTTTTTATCAAGCCATTCAGGAATCTGTTCTTTGTATTTTTTGTTCAATACTTCCACCATCTTTATAGGAGCACCCTTCACAAATAATATCCATTTATCACCATGCTGATGTAAAGTGCTCATTCGCATTCTTTCGGAATCAAATGGCAGCTTTGTCAACAATGGAAATTGCTTATCTGAATTCTCTTTTAAAAGCCCCTTTTTTAATGCATGATCTACTAAAGCAGTCTCTGTAGAATCTCCCAGCAACCCATCTTCTGAAAACCGCACATCGTTATTTAAGAGCATAGCATGGCTTAATAAATCTTCTTTTCCTGTGGCAGCCTGCATCTTTTCTACCGTCATTATATTTTGTGTAAGTGTTCCTGTTTTGTCACTACAGATATAAGTAACGGAGCCTAATGTTTCCACGGCAGGCAATTTTCTCATCAGGGCATTTTGTTTTACCATTCGCCTGGCACCCTGTGCAAGTGCTATTGTTATAACTGCCGGAAGGGCTTCAGGCAAAGCAGCAACAGCCAGCGATAAAGCTGTAAGGAACATTCCGAATGCTGGTTCACCCTGCCACAATCCTATACCAAACACTACCAGGCAGATGAGTATAACAATAATTGCCAGTTGCTTACTGAAAACAGACAGCCGTTTCTGAAGTGGTGTTTTTTGAGATTCAACTTCCAGCAAGCCGGCTATCTTTCCTAATTCGGTGTTCATGCCGATTGAAGTGACTACGGCTTTTGCAGAACCATTACTCACAATGGTTCCTTTAAAAACCATATTATGTTGATCGCCCGGAACGAGGTTTTGTTCATTGATGGCGTTCGTTTTCTTTTCAACTGAATGACTTTCGCCTGTAAGGGATGCTTCATCAGTTTTAAAAGAATGTACTTCCATTAATCTTGCATCAGCAGGAACAATATCCCCTGCTGCCAGTAAGATGATATCACCCGGCACCAACTGGCTGGCTTCCATTTTTGCAGGATTATTATTACGCAGCACTAATGCATATTGCGCTGCCATTTTCTGCAACATCCGGATCGATTTTTCTGCATTATATTCCTGGTAATAGCCCATCCAGGCAGTTCCAATAATGATGGTAAGAATAACAATCGCATCTGTATGCTCCCCTGCCACAAATGAAATAACAGCAGCACCAGTCAATATAATGATCATAACATCGGTAAACTGTGCCAGCAGTATAGATAATTTACTTTTTTGCCTGGTTTCATTTAAAACATTGGCTCCAAATTCTTTTTGTAGTGCCGCCACCACGTCGTTGTTCAGACCCGAAGGAGTTGTTTTAAGTTGATCAAGCACTTCTTGTGTAGTAAGATGAAAGAATGCCGGCATGGATTGTCTGTATATCCCGAAGGTAGTTTATATTCAAGTCTGAATATAAAAAGCATCTTAAACTCTTTTTTGATTACCAGAATATTAAATAAAACATATTACACTATAAGGAGCAGTAATCTTATCATATCATGGCTTTTACTAAAGTCAGGTTGGTTTGTGAATTCAAAAGCAGGAATTTCTGATTCATCTTTTACATAATGAACGTAATATTCACCTGACCATACTGAGAGATGAAGATGTGGCAGAAAAATAAAAAACGGGAACCGGCGATCAGCACTGGTTTCCGTTTAGTTAAACTGTTTTTTTAGCAGCAGCTTATTTGAAAAATTGTTGCGATAATATGTTAGATACAACTTTAAAATCCCCGTTATTTTTTACAATCTGATAACAGTTATTAATCGCCCGGATATTGGGATTTGATAAATGCTTTTCATTATATGGTGCTACGATATCATTCTCAATAACTACTTTGCCTGTATTATCAACTGTTCTTGACAATACCCGGTAATGAAAATGCCAGGGGTTCATGTCTCCTTCTGATTCAACAGAAATAAAGCTGTCATTAAATCCTTCGAAGATTAATTCGTTGGTATGCTCGGAATGCTCCTGCAGCATTTCAGTAATTTCCACATACTTGTCCAGATCAGGATCATTGTGAACAATGCCGCTATCCCAAACGGTTTCTCCATTTAAAAAAATTACTAACCTGTTGTCTACATGCTTAACATTTACCCAATATTCTTTTTTCATGATGTTTGATATTTTTAATTAAAAAGGCTGATTGTGACCGCAAAATTTATATCAATCCTTATAGAATTGTATGACTAATGTTAGATACGGGGTTGATATTTGTTAAGTGGAATGAAGATGGATTTCCGGGTGTGCATTGTTTATCCGGTTGTCAACCACTAAATCAGGATGGGTGGACAGTAAGTTTTCTTTTATATAGAGCAAATAAGAACAGATATGGAGAAATAATCAAGGGGAGGAAGCTGAAACTATGTGAAAAGGGGCACCTCTAACCCCTATCAAAAACTAATTAATGACTTTATCTTTCTTGTTAACTGAATTAAGTTGATAAACTTTATGTTCAAAAATTCATATTGCCTGATCAGCAACTGAGTAATAGCCGTATCTCTCAGGATAATCGCATTATTAAAACATTCAAGTGCTTTTTCCCTTGCTCCTGCCTTTGCATAGTCCATTCCCATCCATAATTCGGAGATATATTCACCTGATTTTTTTAACACCCTGTAATGTTCATCCACTTCCTTTTCCATTACTTTATAATCTCCATCGCGGTAAAACTTGATCAAACCCTGGTTCTGTGCTTTTTCTGCCGCCACCATTGCTTCTTCTTTTTTGCCAAATGACCAATAAAGCAGCGAAAGGTTTGTGTATCTGGATTTTTGATTCATTGGGTCGTATGCTGTTTTTTCAATCAGCTCTTTTTGGAACCTTATAGCTTCTTCCTGGCTATTGCTGTTTGCCAAAGCCCTGATCTTATTCTGTATTAAATAATCCCATGCCGGATTTACTTCACTGCCCTGATTATAAATATTTAATGCTTCTTCCTGTTCTCCTTTCGCTTCCAGTAAAATAGCCAACCAGAGATAGACATTCGATTGATTGGGATTTAACCCGATCGATTTTCTGTAAATCTTTTCTGCTTCCATCCAATTAAATGTCTGATAGTACCAGTATCCAAGTGTAGCCTGTATTTCGCCGGAAGCAGAATCCAGCCCAAGAGCCATGTCAATATGCTTTTTTGCTACCATCAGCATAATGTCCGGATCTTCA
>JANMFO010000239.1:0-3629 GCA_031374245.1 Chitinophagaceae bacterium
CTCTCTCATCCGTACATTGGCGGCAATACTATCTAATCCGGGACTGTCACCGGTTTTTACTTTCAGTATGGCAGCGTCATTCAACGATTTATAAATACTATCCAGCCGGTTATACAATTGTTGTTTATCCTGCAAATACCAAAGCTGGTAGTAAATAGTACGTACATCTCTTTTTATATCTACATCAATTGCAGCAGTATTAGCCTGGTAATATTTTAATTGTTCACTGTACAGGTTTTTTTGTGCTTTGTATAATCCCGGCCATGCAATACTTTGTGATAAACCAATTTTTAAAATGCCTTTATTATCACTGGGGCGCAAATCTTCATTCTCCGCAAACACACCAGTTTTAGGAATAGCTGTTGCCGTAGTAATCTGAGCATTGCCCTTATTTATCTGCTGATTATTTATATCGAATAGCAAATTATTTTTTGCCATCGTAATTACTTCACTTATAGGTACTCTTTTAGCAACCGGCTGCTGGGCCTGCACTTTATTTGATAATGCCAGTAAAAAAATACCTGTTATGATTGTTGCAACAGGATTCATTTTTGTGGGTTTTCGCTTTGATGAGAAAATGATATAAAGTAACGGGAGTACGATTAATGTAAGGAATGTTGCTGTTATCAATCCACCAATAACAACAGTTGCCAAAGGCTTTTGTACTTCTGCTCCGGCACCGCTTGACATAGCCATAGGTATAAAGCCTAATGCTGCAACAGCTGCTGTCATTAAAACAGGACGCAAGCGGATTTTTGTTCCTTCCAATACCCTTTGCATCGTGTCTTTCATTCCTTCTTTTTCCAGTTGATTGAATGTGCTGATTAATACAATACCATTTAATACAGCTACTCCAAACAAAGCGATAAACCCTACACCACCAGAAATACTGAAAGGCATCCCTCTTATCAGCAATGCAAACACACCACCGATGGCACTCATAGGAATAGCAGTAAAAATTAATGATGCATCTTTCACAGAACTAAAAGTAAGATAGAGCATAAAGAAAATAAGCAAGAGTGCAAGCGGCACAACAATCATCAGCCGGGCAGATGCTTTTTGCAGGTTTTCAAACGTACCACCGTAGGTATAATAATAACCCAGAGGGAGTTTTAATGTTGAATTTAACTTTTGCTGTGCTTCTTTTACCACACTGGCAACATCACGGCCACTTACATTAAAGCTTACATAAATCCTTCGTTTACCTGCTTCACGGCTTATCTGTGCCGGTCCTGTTTTAAAGGAAACAGTTGCTACCTGAGATAATGGAATTTGATTGCCATTACTCAGCGGAATAAATAATTCGCTTACATCATCGAGGTTTGTACGATGAGCACTGTCTAACCGTAATACCAAATCAAACTTTCTTTCATTTTCAAACACAACGCCTGCCTCTTCACCGGCAAATGCGGTACTGATAACATGGTTTATATCTTCAATATTCATTCCGTATCCGGCTATTTTCGCCCTGTCATATTCAATGGTAATTTGCGGTAAGCCATCTACCCTTTCTACCTGTGGCTGTGTGATACCTTTTATGGGGCCTATAACTTTTGCCACCTTATCGGCATAAGCAACCAGCGTATCTAGGTTTTCACCAAATATTTTAATAGCTACATCCTGCCTGATCCCTGTCATTAGTTCATTAAAACGCATTTGTATGGGCTGACTTGGTTCGGCTATCACTCCGGGAATGGAAGAAAGCTTATCCCTCATTATATCTGACAAAGCATAAAAATCTTTGGTGGTCGTCCATTCTTTTTTTGGTTTCAGTATTACCATTAAATCTGATGCTTCCGGCGGCATTGGATCGGTGGCAATATCTGCAGCTCCTGTTTTACCTACCACCATTTTTACTTCCGGAAATTTGAGCAGCATCTTTTCTGCCATCATTACTGTTTCTATTGTTTGCGAAAGGGATGAACCCTGCGGTAATACAAATTCTATTGCATAATCGCCTTCTTCTAATGTGGGTATAAACTCTCCACCCATATTTTTAAAAATGATGAGGGCCGTAATAAATAAGGCCACTGCAATGCCAACTACTGCATATTTTATTTTAATAGCACTTTTTAAAAGAGGCGCATACACCCGTTGAAAGAAATCCATCATCCTATCAGAAAAATTTCTTTTATGTTTCATATTTTTAGATAGAAACAACGAACTCATCATGGGTATATAAGTGAGTGATAACAACAAAGCACCCAATATTGCGAAGCCAACTGTTTCTGCCATGGGCCGGAACATTTTACCCTCTACACCCTGCAATGAAAGAATAGGTAAATACACAATCAGGATAATTATTTGGCCGAATGCTGCGGAACTCATCATTTTCTTTGCACTGCTTTCCACAGCTTCATCCATTTGCGGCTGCGATAATTTGCCCGTTAATTTTTTTGCTCCTAAAAAATGGAGTGTAGCTTCTACAATAATTACGGCTCCATCTACTATCAATCCAAAATCTATTGCACCCAAACTCATCAGGTTGGCACTAACACCAAATAAATTCATTAAAGCCAATGCAAATAATAAAGACAAAGGAATGGCTGACGCAACAATTAAGCCTGCACGAAAATTTCCTAAGAATAGTACTAATACCAATATTACAATCAATGCACCTTCAATAAGGTTTGTCTTTACGGTATTGATGGCACGGTCAATTAAATTGGTACGGTCTAAAAAAGCTTCTATCTCTACATCTTCCGGTAATGATTTTTGAACGGTCTTCATCCGCTCTTTTACCAATTCAACAACAGATGCGCTGTTAGCTCCTTTCATCATCAGCACAATGCCGCCCACTACTTCTTTTTCCCCGTTGTATGTCATAGCTCCGTACCGGGGAGGAGAACCAAACTGCACCGCAGCTACATCCCGTATCAATATGGGAATGCCATTTTGTTGTTTAACAACAATCTGTTCAATATCCGCAAAGGATTTTACCAGCCCCACACCCCTGATAAAGTAAGCATTGGGTTTTCTGTCAATATAAGCACCACCGGTATTTTCGTTATTTTTTTGAAGTGCAATAAAAATTTCAGGAATGGTTACGTTCATGGCTTTTAACCTGTCCGGGGTTACTGCCACTTCGTACTGCTTACTGATGCCCCCAAAACCGGTTACTTCTGCTACACCGGGAATGCCGGTTAATTGCCGGCCCACTATCCAATCCTGCATAGTGCGTAAATCCATGGCAGAATATTTCTGCTCTCTGCCCTTTTTGGGATGGATAACATATTGATAAATTTCTCCGAGGCCGGTGGTAACCGGCCCCATCTCCGGAGTACCCATGCCTTTAGGTATCTCCCCTTCAGCAATTTTTAGTTTCTCAGAAATAAGCTGCCTTGCAAAATATATGTTTACATTTTCTTTAAAGACAACTGTTATTACGCTTAATCCGAACTCTGTAAACTACACTTTCGAGAAGCAGAAGCCTGTAGATATTAGAGTTCCCTTCATTGAGGTTGTGGCAAATGAGCTGCATGAAGTCAATGCTAGAATTCAAGAAAAAAGACAAAAGGTTTCATACGTGACAAAAAAACCATTTCAAATAGCCACTTTAGCTGTCGATCGTTTCATGGCAGATATTATAAATAAGTCTCCTGCGGACTTAAAGAACTTAACTCCTGAAC
>JANMFO010000290.1:0-9247 GCA_031374245.1 Chitinophagaceae bacterium
GTATTAGAAGCAATACCCTTTCTATTCATTTACCCGTACTAATGATTTCTGCACTTCCCGATGCCCGGAAAACATGTATTGATGCCGGGGCTAATGATTTTATTTCCAAACCATTTGAAATAGAAGACATGTTGGCGAAGATTAATAATTTAATAAGTGAGAAACATTCCATAACCTAATAAATAAAGAAAATAAGTCTCTCACATTTTTTTTATACATTATCAGGCCCTTGCATTTAATCCCGGATAAGTCCATCGATAAACCATTATCTTATTTGATTGTTACAGCCTGTATGTCAGTAAAACCTGCTTTAATAACCTTACTGCTATTTGTTTTATTCAGCTTCAGCTCATTCCATACTGCTACAGATACAGGACTCAAAGTAACAATCAACAATCTGCGTAACAACAAAGGCCATTTGCTGATTAGTATATTTAAAGACGGAGTGGGCTATCCCGATAAACCAGAAAAATCTTTTAAAAGGGCCAAACTTACCATCAGCAATAAAACGGTAGTGTTTGATTTTGCAGGGTTGCCCACCGGCAACTATGCCATCGCCATACTGCATGATGAGAACGATGATATGAAAATGAACACTAATTTTCTTGGCCTTCCAAAAGAAGGTTATGGTTTTTCCAATAATGTAATGGGTACATTTGGCCCGCCCGGTTACAGCAAGGCAAGTTTTAGTTATACTGCCAGTACTGCTACAACTATCACCATTAAAGCCCGGTATTAGTAAAAAATCGTTTTGTTACCGCTGTTATTTTTTTTACTTTTAGGAAGTAGTAAACCGCTTGAATGAAAAAGATAATCAGCTTCCTGTTATTCAGCCTTGCAACCTTTACAGTTGCCACTGCAAGCGGTTTTCCTAAACTTTTATTTACTGGTCCTGAACCCCGTGCCACTTTTGATAAAATATGGGTGGACTATGGCATCACCGAAGAAAGCGAGAAAGGAATGCGGATACACCTGAAATTTTCAGCGTATGGCATGAAAGATATGGATGCCTATATCGCTGTATATTTTGAATACAATGATGAAGTAGGTGGATATGTAAAAGATAAAAACCAGAAATTTAATAGTACAGCAGGTGATGCTGCTTTGTATAAAGCTATAAAGCCTGCCTATGATCCGGCAGATTATAACGACCTGCAACTTTTTATGCCCTATAATGAATTGGATTTAGAACCCGGCGAATACGATATTTCGATGGACATAAAAGTGATTTACAAAGAAGGTGGCGTGTTATCAAAATTGACCAAGTATGATTTTGAATATAGCAAACCGGGCAGCCCCACTATTGTTACTGACACCTGGGCCACCGCAGTTTTTAGTGACCTGTGGGTTGATTATGATATAACAGAGAATAACAAGAAAGGAATGCGGGTGCATGTAAAGTGTACCTTAAAAGATTTGAAAGGTATTGAATGTTATTTGGGCCTGTATTTTCAAAAAAAGGATGGTGAATGGTTGAAGAATAGCACTACGGGCTTCAAAAGTACCACTGGTAACCTGGCAGTTTTTCAATTACTGAAACCAAACTTTGATGAAGCAGATTATAACGACTTGCAATTATTTATTCCCTACTCAGAATTTAAACTTAGTACCGGCAGGCATGATTTGAAATTGATTGCAGATATTATTTACCAGAATGGGGATATGATAAAACATTTGAAAACACATGATTTCTGGTTTGAGAAATAAAGTATCCCACAAAGCCACTAAGACAACACAATGAATACACGACACCCTTTGATTCGTTACTTTAAATAAAACTGTTCAGTAGCGAACAGAACCCTGAACGGTGCGACGCAACGAAGATGCTCAGGGAACTTTAAGTCGGTAACAAAGGGTTGCTTCGGCTTTGCCTCCCAAGATAATAGTAGCACTTCAGCTGGCTAAATAAAAAATGTCCCGCTTAACAGCAGGACATTTCAATTTTATAAAAGTGCTGAATTAAAATTGCTCCAGCACAGAAAACATAAAATTTCCTTCAATTTTTGCATTATCATCACTGTCACTTCCATGAACAGCATTTTCGCCAACTGAAGCAGCATATAATTTACGGATGGTATTGGCTTCTGCTTTTGCAGGGTCAGTAGCGCCAATCAGTTTGCGGAAATCTTCCACTGCATTTTCTTTTTCTAATATGGCGGCAATAATTGGCCCTTCGCACATAAAAGAAACCAGCTCACCAAAAAAAGGACGTTCCTTGTGGATGGCATAAAACTCCCCGGCTTTTTCCGGTGTCAGTTTTATCATTTTCAGGGCTTTTATACTGTAGCCTTCCTGTAAAATACGGTCGAGAATAGCACCTGCATGCCCGTTCTTAAAAGCATCAGGTTTAATCATGGTAAATGTTCGATTGCTCATAGTTACGATTATTTATTTTTCGGCCGCAAAAGTAACGGAAAGTTTCGGGTTTATAGTTTGTGGTTGGTAGTTATTTAAAATTGGGGCTGACAACCCTATTTTAAGACCCTGACTACAAACTATTAACCACTAACTACAAACTCTTATCTTCGCAGCCGTTTTATGAAGCCCATTAAAGATATTTTTCCGTTATTAGCCCAGCCCAGGCAGATTGTGATAACCACGCATCAGAAACCTGATGCCGATGCAATGGGGTCCTCGTTGGCATTGCGCCATTTTCTTACCCAACTTGGACACATCGTTACCGTTATTTCTCCCACCAATTGGGCAGGATGGGTAAACTGGATGCCGGGTACCAAAGAAGTGATGGATTATGAACAGGATAAACCAAAAGCAGAAGCAGTTTTAGATAAAGCGGATTGGCTTTTTTGCCTGGACTTCAACATCTTTCATCGCACCAAAACACTGACGGAAAAATTAAAGCTGCTTACCTGCACCAAAATATTAATTGATCACCACCAGGAACCGGATGAAGTTTCTTTTGATTATGGCGTAAGCGATACATCAAAAAGCTCCACCTGCGAGATGATTTATGATTTTATCCTAGCTTCCGGTAATGCTGATAAAATAAATGCTGATATCAGTACTTGCCTTTATGCCGGTGTGGTGGGGGATACTGGCTCTTTTCGTTTTTCATCTGCCTCGGCGGGTGTTCACAGATTGGTAGCCGATTTAAAAGAAAGGGGATTGGAGCATGGGTATGTGCATGATAAATTATTTGACAACTTCCTGGAAAACCGGTTGCGGTTTACCGGTCATGTGCTATTGAACCGCATGGAAGTTTTTTATGAATTTAATACAGCACTGATTGCCATTCCCAAAGCTGATTTGCTGAAATATTATATTAAAACCGGTGATACGGAAGGACTCGTAAATTATCCGCAATCCATTCAGGGCATCAAATTGGTGGCATTAGTTATTGATCGGGATGAAGAAAGAAAATGGAGTTTCAGGAGCAAAGGTGAATTTGACTGTAATACCTTTGCCCGTAAATATTTTGAAGGTGGCGGACATTTTAATGCATCAGGCGGCCGCAGCAGTGATTCGCTGGAAAAAACGGTGCAGTATTTTAAACAGGTAATGAAGGAAAACGGAAATCTTTTACAATAAATAAAATCAATTTATGAACACAGTTAAAAATTTGCTTCTCTTCGTTTTTGCTGCTGCTATTTTAGTAAGCTGCGGAAAAACATCGTACAAGAAAACTCCCGGCGGCATGCCATACAAAGTATTTGCGGGTAAGGATACACAAAAAGTATATGCCGGTAGTTATATCAAATTGCACCTGACACAAAAAATCAAAGACAGTACTTATTTTACATCAGAAGGTACGTTGCCAGTGTATTTCCAGGTTAATCCCACTACACAACCATATGATTTGTCAGAAGTATGGGCAAAACTGAAAGTGGGTGATAGCATGGTGGCTACACAAATGATGGATACGTTTATTAAAAGGTCTCCACAAAATATTCCTCCGAACTTCAAAAATGGTGACCGGATTATTACTTATGTAAAAATTCTTGGCGTTTTTGCAACCGACAGTGCTGCAAAAGCCGACGAAGAAAAAGGAAAAAAAGAATGGCTGGCAGGTGAAATAAAAACAGTAGAAAAATACCTGGCTGATAAAAAAATAACGGCGCAAAAAACCCCATCGGGTGCATTTGTTGAAATAATAGACCCGGGTACAGGCAATCTGGCTGATACTGGTAACTTTGTTTCTGTAAATTATACCGGCATCAGTTGGTCAGGTAAAAAATTTGATAGTAATACCGATACTGCATTTCATCATGCAGAGCCTTATTCCTTTGTAGCCGGCGTCGGCCAGATGAGTAAAGGTTTTGATGAAGCTATGTTGCTTTTAAGAAAAGGCGCTAAAGGCAAAATCTATGTACCATCTATACTTGCGTATGGTGGTCAACCAGGTACTCCTTTAATTAAACCGTATGAAAACCTGATATTTGATATTGAAATGCTTGATATAAAAGATAAAGCACCGGCACAACCAACAGGCCCTCAGCAACCCGGACAACAACCTGTAAATATGGACAGGCCGCAACAATAAAAGAAATTACGGTATTAAATAAAATCGCATCTTTGTACCCGTCACGCCATTGGCATGACGGGTATTTTTTTGAATGGCTCCGTTTTTAGTCCAGCATCTTTCAAAAACCATCCACACCTCTTGAAATGATTTTCCCGAATGGTCGGGACAAATTGTGAGAACTGACTCCGTACTTTTTTGTTTGCCCTATTAAAAAATATGTACCTCATGATAAATCTGCAAATGCAGATATATTAAGGCCATAATTTAAAAAATGTCTTTGATAAAAATTAGCCCCGCTATAGGTGGGGTTTATTTTTTATTAGCCATCCCCGTAGTACTACTATTGAGCTTCAGTTACAAGCTTTTTCTGTTCTCTTTTATTCCTCCAGTGATAGGTACAGAAGTAAAACACATAGAAATATGTGAAATCCTATGTACCTATGTGTCTATGTGGTTCAAAAAAGTATTTACTACATGAAGATCAATGATGCCTGTAATTTTCAAAGAGATTAACAACCTGCACAGCTTCTTTAACATCATGCACCCGTAAAATACCGGCTCCATTCATTAACCCTATTGTATTAAGTGTGGTCGTACCATTCAATGCTTCATCCACCGTAATACCAAGTGTTTTATAAATAAATGATTTTCTGGAAATGCCCAACAGGATAGGAGCATCCAGCATTTTAAAGACGGAAAGATTGCGAAGCAATTCAAAATTGTGTGCAGCGGTTTTACCAAAGCCGAAACCGCAATCAATAATTATATCCTGTACACCAGCTTTATGCAATTCACTTTTTTTGCTGATAAAAAAATCTAGCACTTCCTTCGTCACATTTTCATACTGTGCTTGTTGCTGCATCGTTTGTGGCGTACCAGGCATATGCATCAGCACATAGGGTACTTGCAACGCAGCAACAGCAGTAATCATATCCGCATCAATACTTCCGGCACTTATATCATTTACAATCGAAGCACCGGCAGCAACCGCTTCCGTGGCCACTTTTGCATAATAAGTATCAATAGAAATAAACGCTTCCGGAAAATTTTTATGAATGGCTTCAATTGGGGCAATAACTCTTTTTAATTCTTCATCCATACTAACTTTTTCACTACCCGGTCTGGTGCTTTGCCCGCCAAAATCAAGAATAGCAGCACCATCCTTAAGCATTTGTTCGGCCTGTTGCAGAACTGCTTCCGTTGCCTGGTGACGGCTTCCGCTGTAAAAAGAATCCGGTGTGGCATTAATAATACCCATCACCAGTGGTTTATCCACAACCAATATCCTTCCTTTACAATTCAGCGTAAACATTAGCCTTTGTTCGTTATTTTTGAAGCTAAAGATAGGTGAGTGGAAAATAGAAAATTGAAAATGGGCTTCAAAACTTTTAACTCGTTCACCACTCACTATTCTCCTTTTATTATATGACAACAACCAATCAGCAATACGACACGGCAATAAAGTCCTGTAAAGATATTTTTTTGAAGAAGGCCAAAGATTATGGCACGGCATGGCGGGTACTCAGAACCATTTCCATCGTTGACCAGATTTTTATCAAAGCACAACGTATCCGAACCATCCAGGAAAAAGGCGAACAAAAAGTATCGGATGGCATTGCAGCCGAATTCAAAGGCATCATCAATTATGCCGTTATCGGATTAATACAATTAGAACTGCCCGGTGAAGCAGCAGAAGAACTGGAGATTGATAAAGTAGCCACGATGTATGATAAGCAGGTGGAAGTGGCAAAACAATTAATGCAGGATAAAAACCATGATTATGGTGAAGCATGGCGCAGTATGAGCCAGGAAAGTTTTGTTGACCTTATTTTAATGAAGCTGCAGCGCATCCGGCAGATACTGTCGAATGATGGAAAGACAATAATGAGTGAAGGAATTGATGCGAACTATAATGATATTATCAATTACGCAGTGTTTGCATTAATATTAATGTAGAAGAATATATCCCACAAAGACACAAAGGTCACTAAGCCTTTTCGCTTTGTATACTCGGGTTATGGAACAGTGAATTTTTTGTGTACTGAGCTTGTCGAAGTATTAGTGCCTTTGTGGGAAACCTTTTCTAAAACATAAAAGCAGTATGAAATTATTAGTCAGCATAGTAAGGTTTATAGTAGGAGTCTTATTTATCTTCTCTGGTTTGGTAAAAGCCAACGACCCGTTAGGACTAAGCTACAAGATGCAGGAATTTTTTGAAGTATGGGGATTACATGGTTTCAATTCATGGACATTACTGATGTCTGTATTAATGAATGCTTTCGAAATTATTGCTGGCTTTGCTTTATTACTCGGCTGGCGAATCAAACTGTTCAGCTGGTTATTATTATTTCTTATTGTTTTCTTTACTTTCCTCACTGGCTATACTTATGTAACAGGTATGCCGAAAAATTGTGGCTGCTTTGGCGATTGCCTTCCTATTACTTCCAAAACGTCTTTTCTCAAAGATGTGGCATTGACAATCTTAATTGCTTTCCTGCTTTGGAAACAACAATACATCAAACCATTGTTTGCTGAAAAGGGAGTTACGGCTACTATGCTGGGTATTACTATGCTCAGTTTTGGATTTCAATGGTATACACTTACTTATTTACCAGTAGTGGATTGCCTTCCTTTTAAAAAAGGAAATAGCATCAGTGAAAAAATGCAAATGCCTGCGAATGCAATTCCTGCAATTACGGAGATAACATTTGTTTACGATAAAAAAGGGCAGCAGGTGGAGTTTACCGCCACTAATTTCCCTGCTGATTTCAACAGCACTGATTATAAATTAATCAAACGGTATGACAAAGTAATCAGAGAAGGAAAAAACAACGAACCGCCCATTAAAGGATTTAGCCTGACTGGTGAAACCAATATCGATTCTACTGAATACGTACTTACACAGCCACAGGCCATACTATTGTTCTGCGAAAAATTCTCCGCCGCTGGTAAAACATGGAAAAATAAATTTGAAAAAATCTACAGCGAAGCGAAGGCAAAAAATGTTCCCTGCTTTATTATAACATCAGAACCGGGTAAAGCTTTAACAGAAGTACAGAAAACTATTTTCTCCGACATGCAAATATTCAAATGCGATTTTAAAGCGATTGAGACTGCGGCGAGAGCAATTCCTGTTTTGTATTTATTAAGAAAAGGAACAATAGTGGATAAATGGAGCGATAAAACCATGCAGAAAGTAATAAGCCATTTACAATAACCAGCAAACAGCATGATAAGATACATCAGCAAAAAAATAGCTTACGGCCTGTTGGTACTGGTAGGCGTAGTAGTGCTGGTGTTTTTTTTATTCCAGGGTTTTGGCGACCCTTCCAGAATAGTAGCCGGACAATCAAGCGACTCCACCACACAAGCCAATATCCGCAGAGAAATATACCTGATAGATGCAAAAGGAGAGAAAATTTCAAAATTCAAACAATTCCTTTATTACCTGAATGATGTTTCTCCTGTTTGTTTTCATAGTAAAGAAGATATAGCTAATAAAAAACTGAAAGGTATTTTTATTGGAGGTACTAATAAATTTGGATTAAAAGTTCCTTATCTCCGTAAATCATACCAGAGCAAAAGACCTGTATGGAATATTTTAATGCAGGCATTACCCGGCACATTAATGCTGGCAATAGCTGCTATGTTTATTGCTGTAGCTATCGGGATTCCATTGGGAGTTATGGCTGCTGTTAAACAAAATACCTGGCTGGATACGTCTGCCATTTTTTCAAGTATCGTTGGCATATCAGCCCCGTCTTTTTTTATGGGAATTATCATTGCCTATCTTTTTGGATTTGTATTGAGCGACTGGACAGGATTGCATATTGCCGGTAGCTGGTTTGCCATTGATGATACAGGCCACAGAAGATTGACAATGCAAAATCTGATTCTTCCTGCTGTTACATTGGGTATTCGTCCGCTGGCAATCATTACACAGCTAACCCGAAGTGCAATGCTGGATGTACTCGACCAGGATTATATCCGCACTGCCTATGCAAAAGGATTAAGCAAAAGGCAGGTTATCTGGAAACATGGTTTACGCAACGCATTAAATCCTGTTATCACTGCCATCACCGGTTGGTTTGCAGAATTATTAGCAGGAGCTTTTTTTGTTGAATATATTTTTGGCTGGCAGGGTATTGGAAAAGTAACGGTGGATGCATTGGAAAAATTGGATTACCCGGTAGTGATGGGTTCGGTATTAGTGGCGGCTACTTTTTTTATTGTGATAAATATTTTGGCAGATATTTTATATGGAGTGGTTGACCCGAGAGTGAGGGTGGAGTGATTTCAACGTCTTACCGGGCTTGACCCGGTATCTTTTTCTATAATTTAAATGACAAGAGCCAGTTCATATTTCGTTTAATGTATGTCAAACTTTGCAAGAACAGTTTTTTATATAGGGGTGACCAATAATTTAGAAAGAAGGGTTTGGGAACATAGGTATGATAATGGAAGTGTCTTTACATCAAAATTTAAATGCCATCATCTGGTTTATTATGAGGATTACAATAGTATTGACAATGCCATCAGCAGAGAAAAACAATTAAAGAACTGGCAACGAAAATGGAAGATAGAATTAATCAGGAAGGAAAATCCTGACTTACTTGATTTGGCCAAAGACTGGTATTAGAGAAAGATGCCGGGTCAAGCCCGGCAAGACGTTCATCAATTAATTATCACTTCCCCAACCACTTTCTGTCCCAACGCTTCATTCACCCGTTGTTTAATTTTTTCTTTCTGGTAAATCAATTCATTCTT
>JANMFO010000300.1:0-2761 GCA_031374245.1 Chitinophagaceae bacterium
GATGATTATTTAGATGCCTTTGGTGACCCCACAAAATTTGGCAAACAGGTTGGCGGTGATATTCTTTCCAATAAAAAAACTTTTCTTTTATTACATGCTCTTGAAACTGCATCAGCCAGTCGGCAAAAAGAACTGCAATCCTTATTGACGGATAATGCACCTGATAAAATAGAAAAAGTCTTACAAATTTTCCGTGATTGCAAAGTAGATGAATGGGCTTTACAACTAAAGGATAGATTCTTAGATGAAGCTTTTGTTCACCTGGAAGATATTGCCGTTTTGTCTAAACGCAAACAACCACTGAAAGAACTGGCACAATTTCTTGTAAAAAGGGAGCATTAATCTGTTTGGAAACTTACTTCGCTGCTTCCCTTTTTTTTCCTATTTTGAATGACCAAAACTAACTGATATGGCAAATCAACTTTTCCGCAAGAAATCTATTACTACTATTCTCAGAGATGCAGAACAAGGGCTTGGTGATGGGCATGGAGCAGGCCTAAAAAAAGTATTGGGCGTAAAAGATCTTACAGCTCTGGGTATTGCAGCGGTGATAGGTGCCGGTATCTTTAGCAGCATTGGTAAAGCCTCATTTGATGGTGGTCCCGGTATTATTTTTCTTTATATTTTTACGGCAATAGCCTGCGGTTTTGCTGCGTTGTGTTATGCTGAATTTGCTTCTACCGTTCCGGTTTCAGGAAGTGCTTATACTTATTCTTATGTGGCTTTCGGGGAAATATTTGCCTGGATTATCGGCTGGGATTTATTGATGGAGTATGCCATCGGGAATATTGCCGTAGCCATTTCATGGAGTGATTATTTTACCCGGTTGATGAATGGTTTTCATTTGCACATACCGGATTGGCTGACGATGGATTACACTACGGCGCATAAAGGATTCAATAGTGTAACTGAGTTAGTAACAGGCGGGCAGGCATTGAGTACAATTGATGCAGGTGAAATTGCCAAACATACTGCATGGTCAACTGCACCTCAGATTGGGGGTATTCACCTTATTATGGATTTGCCTGCTATGCTGATTGTTGCACTCATTACTTACATTGTATTCAGAGGTATCCGTGAATCCAGGAATGCCACAAATTTTATGGTAGGTTTGAAACTTGCGGTTATCTTCCTCGTAATAGTTGTTGGTGGTTATTATGTAAATCCTGATAACTGGTCGCCATTTACACCCAATGGTATGGGTGGAATTTTAAAAGGCGTATCGGCGGTATTCTTTGCCTATATCGGATTTGATGCCATATCAACCACTGCAGAAGAATGTAAAAATCCGCAGCGGGATTTACCCAAAGGAATGATTTATTCATTAATAATCTGCACTATACTATACGTATTATTGGCATTGGTACTTACTGGTATGGTAAGCTACAAGCAATTAAATGTCGGAGATCCTTTAGCTTTGGTATTTGAAGCAAGGGGAATGAAATGGATTGCTGGTATTGTTGCAGTAAGTGCAGTAGTAGCCACTGCAAGTGTATTGCTGGTATTCCAATTAGGTCAACCGAGAATATGGATGAGTATGAGCCGTGATGGATTGTTGCCAAAAATATTTTCCAGAATTCATCCACGATTTGGTACGCCTTCTTTTTCAACTATTCTTACAGGTTTGGTAGTAGCCATACCAGCCTTGTTTTTAAATCTTGATGTAGTATTGGCATTGACAAGTATAGGAACTTTGTTTGCCTTTGTATTGGTGTGTGGGGGTGTACTTGTTCTGCAATCTCAAAAAGATAAGCCTGAAAGTAAATTTAAAGTACCCTTTATAAACGGGCAGTTTATTTTCCCGGCAATGGTTGTTGCAGCTATTGTAATAATTCTTGTAAAAGCACCTGACCATTTCAAAGATATCCTTACATTTGAAACTTTTCCAATGATTTTGTTCTGGATTGTAAGTTTAGTCATGGCAGTGTTAGCTTTTCAGAAAAAGCTGTCTTTATTACCAATATTGGGAATGATAAGTTGTTTTTACCTGATGGCACAGGAAAGCCATACTAACTGGAACCGATTTTTATTATGGCTAGTAATAGGCTTGGTTGTTTATTTCTTATATAGCCGCAATCATAGCAAATTGGCTAAAAAAGAAAATTAATAAGTTTAAATATTATTATCGTCGCACAGGCTACTTCAGGTAACTTTGTGCGACTTTTTTATTTAGTAAACTAAAAATTCTCCGCTAACTGGCGGATTAGGGGTAATATGAAATACCAGATAGGTGATACAGTTTTAATCCTTCACTCTGATGAAGAGGCGCAGGTGGTTGATATCATCAATGATAAGATGCTGCTGGTAGATGTTAAGGGGGTTTCTTTTCCTGTTTACATGGACCAGGTTGATTTTCCTTATTTCAAACGTTTTACAGAGAAGAAAATGTTTCCGGCAAAAAAGGAAAAGAAATATGTGGATGATATGCAAAAAGAAAAACTGCCCAAAGAAGAAAGGGTAGTGGATGGGGTATGGCTTACTTTTTTACCAGTGATGGATACCGATGAGTTTGGCGATGTAATAGTAGAAGAATTAAAACTGCATTTGGTGAACAGAACTACCGCACCGTACAACTTTCTTTATAAATTACATTTTTTTGGCAAACCTGATTTTGAATTAAAAAATACAATTCATCCGTTTGAAGATTTTTACCTGCATGATGTAAATTTTATAGCCTTTAGCTGCCAGTCTGCCCAACTCTGGTTTATCTTCCACTACTTTATCAGGGTAATTTTCAAATAGCCGCTGCGAAAATGTGGCC
>JANMFO010000307.1:0-24775 GCA_031374245.1 Chitinophagaceae bacterium
CAATGAGCAAATTACATTTCACAACTAAACATGCGAACGAGGCTACCGTACAACGTACCTGGTATGTTGTTGATGGTACTAATCAAACCGTTGGACGTATGTGTGCTAAAATTGCTGCGATACTTCGTGGTAAAAACAAAGCATACTACACTCCACACGTTGACACAGGAGATTACGTAATCGTAACCAACTGCGAAAAAATCGTTTTAACCGGAAACAAGCTTGACCAAAAAGTATATGATACTTTCAGTGGTTATCCGGGTGGCCGTAAAGAAGAGGTAGCAAGAAATCTTATTAACCGCAGACCGGAAGTAGTAATTGAAAGAGCTGTAAAAGGGATGTTACCTAAAAACAAACTGGGCCGCAAAATGTACAAGAAATTGTATGTATATGTTGGCGCAGCACATCCTCACACTGCACAACAACCTAAAGAATTAAAATTCTAATTAAAAATTCCTAATTAATATATAATGGAAAAGCAAACAACAGGAGTCGGTCGTCGTAAAGAAGCTGTGACAAGGGTATTTCTTTCTAAAGGAAGTGGCTCTATCATCGTAAACGATAAAGACTACAAAAAATATTTTTCACTGGTTTATTTGCAAAACCAGGTAGAACGTCCTTTTAAAACAATTGATGCTGTTGGTAAGTTTGATGTAAAAATCAATGCTGCCGGTGGTGGTGTTAAAGGTCAGGCTGAAGCTGCTATGCTGGGTATTTCCCGTATACTGGTTGAGCTGAATCCTGAATTTCGTCCTGCTTTAAAAGCTGCTGGCTTATTGAAAAGGGATCCACGTTCTGTTGAACGGAAGAAATTCGGTCATAAGAAAGCAAGAAGAAGCTTCCAGTTCTCTAAACGTTAATCGAAGCAGAGAAAGCAAACAATTATTAAAAACGATCATTCAATTTATACAATGGAAAATAACACTTCACTACAACAGCAACTTCTGGAAGCAGGTGTACATTTCGGTCACCTGAAAAAGAAGTGGAACCCCAAGATGTTACCTTACATCTTTGCTGAGAAGAAAGGTATCCACATCATTGATCTTAACAAAACTGTTGAGTGCCTGCAAGAGACTGCAGCTGCTATGAAGCAGATTGCCCGCAGCGGAAAGAAGATTTTATTTGTAGGTACCAAAAAGCAAGCAAAAGACATCGTAAAAGATTCTGCGCAAAAAATAAATATGCCTTTCGTAACAGAACGTTGGTTAGGTGGTATGTTGACCAACTTCAACACGGTACGTAAGAGTGTAAAGAAAATGCAGAGCATTGAAAAAATGCTGGGTGATGGTTCTTTCGACAGCATCACTAAAAAAGAACGTCTGACATTAAGCCGTGATAAAGACAAAATGGAAAAAGTATTAGGTGGTATTGCTCAATTGGGCCGTGTACCAGCTGCTTTATTCCTGGTGGATATCGGGCATGAGCATATTGCTTTGGCTGAAGCAAAACGTTTAGGCATTGCTACTTTTGGTGTTGTTGATACCAATTGTGATCCTAACAAAGTTGATTTCGCTATACCTGGTAATGATGATGCTACTAAGTCAATCGCCATTATTGTAAACTATATTACTGCTGCTATTGCAGAAGGTCTTGCTGAAAGACAAGCTGCAAAAGACGAAGACATAGATGATACACATGATGATGATAAAGAAAGAAGAGCAGCTAAATTACTTGCAGAAGCAGAAGCAGAAGGTGGTCGTGGTGGCCGTGGCCGCGGTGCTGGCGGGCCAGGTGGTGCAGCAGGTGGCGGACAACGTCGTCGTACACCAGGTGGAGCAGGCGGTGGTAACAGGGGCCCGGGTGGTAGCAGGAGATAATATCAGTTTGTAGTTTAGAGTTTATTGTTTGTAGTTAAATACAATAATTAACCAACTGCTGACGGGAATTATTAATTCCTAATTATTAATTTTTAATTTATTAAACATATGAGCACAGCAACTATAAGTGCACAGGAAATAAACAAACTTCGCCAGGCAACTGGTGCAGGTATGATGGATTGCCGTAAGGCGTTAACAGAAACCAATGGTGATTTTGAAGCTGCCATTGACTGGTTGCGTAAGCAAGGCCAGAAAGTAGCGGCTAAAAGAAGTGACCGTGAGGCAAAGGAAGGTGTAGTAATAGCACAAACAACTGCGGATAACAAAACCGGCATCGTTGTATGTGTAAGCTGCGAAACAGATTTTGTTTCTAAAAATGCAGATTTTATTGCCATGGTGCAGAGCATTGCTGATGCAGCTATAACTGGTAATATTAAAACCATAGAAGAATTAAATGATACTGTTGTAAACGGCGCTAAGATTTCTGATCTTATCAATGATAAGCTGGCTTCTATCGGCGAGAAAATAGGCATCACTAAATACCAAAGAGTAGAAGCTCCCTATGTAGCATCTTATATTCATGGTGCTTACCGTATTGGTGTATTGGTTGGTTTAGACAAACCAGCAGCTGAAGTTGGTAAAGATGTAGCTATGCAAATTGCTGCATTAAACCCGGTAGCAGTAGATGCTGCCAGTGTTCCTGCTGAAGTGGTAGCCCGTGAAAAAGCAATCATTATTGATGTAATGAAAGAAGACCCCAAAATGGCTGGCAAACCAGAAGAAATGCTGGCTAAAATTGCTGAAGGCAAAATGGGTGCTTTCTTTAAAGAACAAACATTAACCGCACAGGCTTTTGTAAAAGATGGCAGCAAAACTGTTGCTGACTATCTGAAAGAAAGCGGTGATGTGAAAGTGGTTGAGTTTAAAAGAGTGGCGTTAGGATAACAACTAATAATTTTTATATTATTAAGCGTTCCGCCAAAACGGGACGCTTTTTTATTTTTGCGTATTATGGAAAATTATAACGAATATTTTAGTGCCAATAAGGATTTATGGAATCAACGAACTTTTGTACATAAAGGTTCATCCTTTTATAATCTTGTGGGATTTAAAGCAGGCGAAAATGTATTGACACCAATTGAATTAAATGAACTGCCGGATGTAAAAGGAAAGACAATGCTTCACCTGCAATGCCATTTTGGAATGGATAGCCTGAACTGGGCAAGATTGGGTGCTGATGTAACAGGTGTTGATTTATCAGATGAAGCTATTAAAGAAGCACAACAACTGAATGATGAATTAGGTATGAATGCAAAATTCATTTGCAGCAATGTATATGATTTAAAAGAGCATCTTGATGAAAAGTTTGATATCGTCTTTACTTCTTACGGCACTATTGGCTGGTTACCTGATCTAGATAAATGGGCGGACATTGTTTCCTATTATCTGAAACCTGGCGGCCTATTTTATATTGCTGAGTTTCATCCGGTAGTATGGATGTTTGATGATGCATTTACCCATATCAAATATTATTATAATAATCGTGAAGTGATTATTACAGAAAATGAAGGAACATATACTGATACCGAACATAAATCATCTATTAAGGCAAAAGAATATGGTTGGAATCATGGCCTGAGCGAGGTGTTTACTTCTTTGATTAAAGCCGGTCTTACCATTGAATCATTTAATGAATATATGTATTCACCTTATCCCTGTTTTAGTAATACGGTGGAAATAGAAAAAGGAAAATGGCAGATTAAAGGAATGGAAGGAAAGATACCGATGGTGTATAGTGTTTTGGCCAGAAAACAATAATCAAAACCCCTATCTTCGCAGCGAAAAATCTGCTGCATGTTACCTAAGTATAAACGTATTCTCCTCAAACTTTCCGGCGAAGCATTAATGGGTGATAAAAGTTTCGGATTCGACACTTCTGTTATCAACCAGTATGCACAAGACATCAAATCAATTACTGAACTCGGTGTTCAGGTGGCAGTAGTAATTGGCGGTGGAAATATTTACCGGGGGATGAATGAAGCCGAAACGGGCATTGAAAGAGCTCATGGTGATTATATGGGAATGCTGGCTACTGTAATCAACGGGATGGCGCTACAAGCAGGGTTAGAGAAAGTGGGGGTGTATACCCGTTTACAGAGTGCTATTAAGATGGAGCAAATTGCAGAACCATATATCCGCCGCAGAGCTATTCGCCACCTGGAAAAAGGACGGGTAGTAATATTTGGTGCCGGAACCGGTAATCCTTACTTCACTACCGATACAGCCGGTTCTCTCCGTGCTATTGAAATAAGTGCTGATGTAATATTAAAAGGAACAAGAGTTGATGGTATTTATACAGCGGACCCTGAAAAAGATCCTACTGCTACAAAATACAATGTTGTCACTTTCCAGGAATGCCTTTCCCAAAACCTTAAGGTAATGGATATGACTGCATTCACTCTTTGCCAGGAAAACAACTTGCCTATTATTGTTTTCAATATGAACAAGGAAAGTAACCTGCGCCGGGTGGTAACCGGGGAAAAAGTAGGCACCCTTGTGAAGGCTTAAGAGCAAATCCACCAAGGTTAAATCCTAAGTACATTTACTGTTTGTTTTTTCGTAGTAGCTCCTATCTTGCAGTAAATTCAGTACCTCTTGTGAAGAACTATTGATATTAGTCTGATTTTTTTTCAATAGTTTTCAAATCATTTTTACTGTTTATGGCGACCCTTTCCCTTTCTTTGATTGAGATCATAGTACTTATGCTCGGGGCTATTACGCTGGGTATAACTATCCATTTCTTTATCGTTAGCAGGAAGTCGCTGAAAACAACTGCCTTAAACGCATCCGGGAAAATGGGTAAAGACCTGGAACAATGGAAGCTCAAATATTTTAACGACATCGAAATAAGGGATAAAGAGTTGAGTAAAATCCGTCAGCAACTGGAAGAAACGGAAGAGAATAATAATATCAATTCCATTGAGGCTGATGAAATGCGGAAAATGAACAAAAAGCTGCAGGCCGAAATGGAATTGCTTAGAAAGAATGCCTCAGAGAAAACTAATGATAATACAGCTATTGAGTTAACAGAAATGCAGGATTTGAATATAAAGTTACAAACGGAGATAGAATCACTTCGAAAATCGGCAAGCCTTGCAAATTCACTTACAGAATCAATTGAAATAGAAGAACTGAGAAGAGAGAATAAACAGTTAGTAGCGGAGCTTGAAGCATTACGTAAGACCATCCCGGCAACTGCTTTTGCTTCTACCGGCAAAAAGCCTGATTATATGGAACAGCTTCGCCAGGCACAGAGCAGCCTGATGGAGCATAATCAAAAAATCAACCTGCTGCTTGGGCAGATTGATATGGTAAAAGAAACAGAGGAGAAGCAACAGGAAATAGAAAATGCCAATAAGGAACTGACTATACAGATAAATGATTTACAATACCTCCTTTCTCAAAAGGAAGAAGAAATAAATAATACCCGTCAAAAAGAGCATTTGACTACAGAAATGACATCGAGGCTCGACAGTGCCTATAACGAGTTTAATGTATTGCAGGATAAAATACAGAAACTTGAAGCGCAGGTTATTTCTTCCAAAAGAATTAGTCTTGATTATGAAGACTTGAAAGAAACGAATTCTAAAATTACCCGTGATTTTGAAGATCAGAAACATAAATATCATGCTGCCACTTCTGAAAATCAGCAATTACAGGCTCAGCTTGCCGAAGCAGAAGACCATTTCAGGGAAGCAAATTTTCAACGGCAGCAATTGCAAAAAAGAGTGGCTTACCTGGAAGAATTGAATAATGATATGCAGGCAGTTGCTGAAGCAAATAAAAAACTCGAAAGCCAGCTAAAACGTGTAGGTGAACTGGAAAGCCGTTTAAACATGGTAGCTGAGGAAAGGGATGAGCTGGCAAGAAAACAATACAAAGCATCTTAAAGCGATTGATAAGAATCATAAGCCTTACCCAAGGCTTTTTTAATTTAATGCATTGCCTGCCGCTAACTTTGCAACCTAAATTATTTTACCATGCCGGCTACTATTGCAGATATTCGGAAAAATTATTCCCAGAAAAAACTATCTGAGAAAAAAGCAGACCCTAACCCCATGAAGCAATTTGCTAAATGGTGGGAACAGGCTGTTGGTTCCAAAATTGACGAAGTAAACGCCATGACACTGGCTACAGCATCACCTGATGGAGTTCCTTCGGCCAGAATTGTTTTGCTGAAGGGGGTTGATGAAACCGGGTTTGTTTTTTTTACCAACTATGATAGTTATAAAGGCCAACAGCTTGCAGAAAATCCAAAAGCCTGTCTCGTTTTTTTCTGGAAAGAACTGGAACGGCAGGTTCGGATTACCGGGTTAGTGGAAAAAGTTAACACAACTTCCAACGATGAATATTTTTATTCAAGACCTGTAGCAAGCCAGATTGGAGCCATTGCTTCTCCACAAAGCCGGGTAATTGAAAGCCGTGACTGGCTTGATTCGCATTATAAAGACCTGAAAAAGCAACTAAAGGATGAAACTATACAACGGCCGGAACATTGGGGTGGATACGTTGTAAAACCCGTTATCATTGAATTTTGGCAAGGACGGCCAAGCCGCTTGCACGACAGGTTACAGTACAGTTTGGAAGAAAACGGGGAATGGAAAATAGAACGGTTAGCACCCTGATAGAATAATTAAAAGGTAACAGATGAAATTTCCCTTTAAGGAAGATTAGCTATTACCTTTTAACTAGTACAATATAATCTATTTAGCTTCTTTCTTTACGGCTGCTTTCTTGGCAGCTGTTGCTTTTTGAACAGGGCTTAGTGTAACAGGCCTGCTTTTGCCAAAAGAACCTTTAAAACGTTTGCCTTTGGCTGTCTTTTTATCTCCTCTTCCCATAATGTATATTTTTAAATAGTGTGTAAAAATAAGGTATGTAAATCAAAAACCCCGTCCCGATACCGATCCTGCCTCAGGCGGGACAAAGTAAATCGGGGCGGAGTCTTTTTTAATGCGGTAAATGATGCAATTACATTTTACCAGCAAGTTCTTTACCAGCTTTGAACTTGGCAACTTTTCTTGCTTTAATTTTAATAACTGCGCCAGTTTGCGGGTTACGGCCATTGCGGGCAGCTCTTTTAGATACAGAGAAAGTACCGAAACCAACCAGAGTAACTTTACCACCACCTTTTAATGTTTTTGTAACAGCTTCAATGAAAGAATCCAGGGCATTGTTCGCCTGCGTTTTAGTAATACTGGCATCGTCAGCCAGTTTAGCGATTAATTCAGCTTTGTTCATGATTTGTATTTTTATATGATTTTAGTACCGGCGACAAATTTATATGCTTTTTCATTGCGGCAAAATAAATTTATCCTGTTTACGGAATTTGATAATTGGCCCGAAGCCGCATGGGACAAGGATTGTAAGGAAAATGTAAAGATGGAAGTGAGGCAAAATAAATTTACAGACTGCCGAAACCTTTGCCAGTATTGGATTTCAGAGACTCCCTTCGAAAACCTTGCCAGTAAAGGGTTTGGCAAGAATATACAACTGTCCCGCCAAAGGCGGGATAAAAATAAATCTTTTGCACACTCAATTCACAACCTGCATAACAGAACGAAATGCAATGACATTATCACCCCATTTGTCAATAACCTTCTTTCTCATTTCAGCTGCATGTTTATCAAGATAGCGGTTATACAATGCTTTACTTTCGCAGTGATATTGTACAGCATAAGTAATACCTTCTTCATCATCAGCTTCCAGTAAATGAAGTATAACAGCATGAGAAAAACAACCAGTGCTAATTATATCAGGGATATGCTCTTCTTTTAACCAATTGAGCCATGCAGCTGCAATGGAATGATTTGCTTTAGTCGTAACGTTATAAATAAACATTGGCCTTTATAGTTTAATGTCAATATAAACAGGACAATGGTCGCTGTGCTTTACATCAGGATATATATCTGCATCTTTTAAGTTCTTTTTGAGAGGTTCGGTTACTGTTATATAATCAATTCTCCATCCCTTATTTTGTGCCCTCACAGTTGGAAACCGCTGACTCCACCAGCTGTACCGGTGCGGTTCCGGATGAAATTCACGGAATGTATCGATCCAGCCATTATTTAAAAATTTTGTCATCCATTCCCGTTCTTCCGGTAAAAAACCAGATGATTTTTTATTGCCTTTTGGATCATGTATATCAATTTCATTATGGGCAATATTATAATCACCACAAAGAATCATTTTCGGGTATTTCTTTTTTAATTTATTGAGCCAGGTATAAAATTCATCCAGCCATTTATATTTAAAATCCTGTCTTTCATCACCACTGGTGCCGGAAGGGAAATAGGCATTGATGAGTTTTGTATCACCAAAATCTAATTGTATTACCCTGCCTTCATCATCACCCGGGCCATGGCCATTACCATTTTCAACTTTATCCGGCTTCACTTTAGTAAAAACTGCCACACCGCTGTATCCTTTTTTTTGTGCACTGAACCAGTAATGGTGAAAACCTAATTCTTCCAATGCTTTTACATCTACATCGCCCTGGGTAGCTTTTGTTTCCTGCAGGCAAATAACATCAGCCGGATTTGTCTTCAGCCAGTTGATAAAATCTTTTTTGATGGCAGCCCGTATTCCATTTACGTTGTAGGATATTATTCGCATATAAGAACCTTTAAAAATTTTAATTGAACATTGTATAAATTTCTTGCTCCCCTTTAGGTGGCAGGGGCTATTATTGTTTAATTTGGCAAGCAATTTACGTTTTACAATGGAAGCTTCAACAAAAACGAATAACGAAAGAATTATTCCTTCAAAGGAACAGGTGTACCTCGATGGGCCTAAAAGCCGTGGCTATGAATTGGCATTTGCCTGGCGGGTTTTCCGGCAATTCATTAAGGGGTTCAGGCACCTGCATTTTATCGGGCCTTGTATTACTGTTTTTGGATCGGCAAGATTTAAAGAAGATCATCCTTATTATATAAAGGCAAGAGAATTTGGTAAACGTATTGCTGAACTTGGATTTACCACCATTACTGGTGGCGGCCCGGGCATTATGGAAGCTGCCAACCGTGGAGCATTTGAAAACAATGGTAAATCTGTTGGTTGTAATATTCAATTGCCTTTTGAACAAAAGGAGAATCCTTATGTTCAAAAATCAGTGACTTTCGAACATTTTTTTGTAAGGAAGGTATTGTTGGTAAAATATTCTTATGCTTTTGTCATTATGCCCGGTGGCTTTGGTACAATGGATGAATTGTTTGAAACACTTACGCTGGTACAAACAAAAAGTATCAGTCAGTTTCCAATTGTACTTTTCGGGAAAGAATATTTTCAGCCGTTACTGGAAAATATAGAATGGATGTCACAACAGGGAACTATATCAAAAGAAGATATGAGCCTTGTGTTGATTACCGATAGTGTGGATGAAGCCATGAATTATATCAGCAGTTATATCAGCACCAACTATAAAGTAAAACCCCGAAAACGTTTGTGGTGGTTATTTGAGAAACGATAACGCAGAGGTGTAGTTTTTAGGCAAAAGCTATAACTTCATAGCAAAATAACAGCCATGCATAAAAAGTTATTGCTTGCCCTTCTATTTATTTCTTTTGTACAAATATCATTTGGTAATCTCATTGATGCTGTATCATCTCCTGATGGAAATATTTTTTTACGGGTTGTTACTATTGGTGCAAATGCTACAGGAGATAAACTGGCTTATGAAGTAGATTATAAAAAGAACAGTATAATTAAAACATCACAATTAGGATTTATACTGAAAGAACCTTCTATACGACTGGATTATTTTGCAGTAACAGGCAAGGAACAAAGCTCTGCAGATAATACCTGGCAACCAGTATGGGGTGAAGTGAAAACTATCAGAAATAATTATAACCAACTGGTATTAAAATTAAAAGGGCAGAATGGAATATTAGTTGATCTTATTATCCGGGTGTTCAATGATGGAGTGGGGTTTCGTTATTCATTTCCTCAGCAGGAAAAGCTCAATCATTTTATTATTGCTGATGAACTTACACAATTTGCATTAACCGGTGATCATAAAGCTTTCTGGATACCCGGAGACTATGATACCAATGAGTATGGTTATTATACAAGTAAACTGAGCGAAGTAGATGCGTCAGGCGGAGGCTCTGCCCAGGAAATACATGCAAAAACATCTTTCAATAAAAATGCTGTGCAAACACCGCTGATGATGAAATCAACCAATGGTTTGTACATCAATATTCATGAAGCAGCACTGGTAAACTATCCCGCTATGAACCTGGTGCTGGATAAATCCACATTTACTTTCAGTTCTCACCTTGTTCCCGATGCTGTTGGTAATAAGGCCTATTTACAAACACCTTCAGTAACTCCATGGCGAACTATTATTATAAGTGATAAAGCAACAGAAGTACTTGCTTCTAAAATGATATTGAATTTGAATGAACCTTCTAAAATTTCAGACCCATCATGGATTAAGCCACAAAAAATGGTAGGAGTATGGTGGGAGATGCATGTTGGAAAAAGCAGCTGGGACTATAGTGGCAGCCAGGTAGGTTCACAACAGGCATCAAAAGTGCCGCATGGTGCTAACACGGCTAATGTAAAAAGATACATTGACTTTGCTGCGAAGAATGGGATTGCATCTGTTTTAGTAGAAGGATGGAATACCGGTTGGGAAGATTGGTTTGGTCAGTGGAAGGAAGATGTATTTGATTTTGTAACGCCATATCCGGATTTTGATGTAAAAGAATTGCAACGCTATGCAGCAGCCAACGGAGTAAAAATTATTATGCACCATGAAACATCTGGTTCGGTAACTAATTATGAACGCTGGATGGATACTGCTTTTCGTTTTATGAAACAGTTCGGTTATGATGCGGTAAAGACAGGCTATGTTGGAAAGATTATTCCAAGAGGAGAACATCATGATGGGCAATGGATGATCCGTCATTTTGAAAGAGTGGCAAAAAAAACAGCCGACTATCATATAATGGTTGATATGCATGAACCGGTTCGCCCTACAGGATTACACCGGACGTATCCAAATTTTTTAGCTTGTGAAGCAGCAAGAGGAAATGAATTTAATGCATGGAGTGTAGGTAATATGCCCGACCATGAAACTATTCTTCCATTTACCAGATTGATGGGCGGCCCTATGGATTATACTCCGGGAATATTTAAAATAAAAATGAATTATTATAATCCGGATAAAAAAGAACAGGTGCATACTACATTGGCCAAGCAACTGGCATTATATATTACCATGTACAGTCCTCTGCAAATGGCTGCCGACTTACCAGAAAATTATGAGGCTAAAATGGATGCTTTCCAGTTTATTAAAGATGTGGCAGTAGATTGGGATGATACAAAAGTGCTGGATGCAGAACCCGGCGATTATATTATTATAGCACGAAAAGCAAAAAGCAGCAACAATTGGTTTATGGGGGCTATTTCAGATGAAGTGGCGAGAAATTTCAGCACCGCATTATCTTTTTTAGATGCAGATAAGAAATATATTGCAACGATTTATCATGATGCGGATAATGCCGACTGGAAAAATAACCCTGAAGCATATATTATAGAGAAATACCTGGTTGATAGTAAAACAGTATTAAAATTAAAATTGGCTCCCGGTGGCGGAACTGCAGTAAGTTTGGCACCTGTAACTGTTGAGGAATCGAAGTTGCTTAAAAAATATAAATAATGACAGGAGTAGATATACTGGGTTATTCAGCTGGCTTTATAACCTCACTTACATTTTTGCCTCAGGTGATAAAAACCTGGAAAGAAAAATCAGCAAAAGATATTTCTTTAATGATGTTTATCATTGCTGCAGTAAACGAAGTTATGTGGATCGTATATGGCGTATTGCTTAACAATTGGGTAATCATCCTTACCAATTCTATAGTGTTAACGATGTCTCTGATTATGATTTTTTTAAAACTCAGGTATAAATAATGGCAGGAATAAATACAATCATTTTTGATTTGGGGAATGTGTTAATTGACTGGAACCCCCTTCATGTATTTGATGAAAATTATTTCGAATCGCAGAAAAAAAGAGATTATTTTTTCAGCCATATCTGCACAATGGATTGGAACGAACAGCAGGATGAAGGCCGATCCATTGTGGAAGCAACACAGGAACTGATTGAGAAATTTCCCGATTGGGAACAACCTGTCCGTGACTATTATGGCCGCTGGACAGAAATGCTGGGCGGTCCGATAAATGAGTCGGTTGAAATTTTCAGACAGTTAAAAGATAGTGGTAAGTATAAAACCTATGCATTAACCAATTGGCAGGCAGGGCTATTTGATATTGCATTGGTACGATATAACTTTCTGCACTGGTTTGATGGCCGGGTGGTAAGCGGAGAAGAAAAATTAAGAAAACCCTTTCCTGAATTTTATCAGCGGCTTTTGGATCGTTATTCAGTAAATCCTTCCGAAGCTCTTTTTATTGATGACAACCTGCGGAATATTAAAGCTGCGGAGGGAATGGGGATTCAGAGTGTTCATTTTAAAAATCCTGAGCAGTTAAAAATCGAATTAAAAACCGTTGGAGTCCTTTAATAAATAGCATTACTCTATCACCGGCCTCAACCATCTTGTCATCTCTTCTTTACCCATGCCTTTACGTTGTACATAATCTTCAAACTGGTCAGGTTGAATTTTTCCTACACCAAAATACTGGCTTTGCGGATGACTGAAATACCAGCCACAAACTGATGAGGCAGGATACATGGCTAGTGATTCAGTAAGATGAATGCCGGTAGCTTCTTCGCCGCCGAGTAATTCAAATAGTTTATATTTTTCTGTATGGTCGGGACAGGCGGGATAACCCGGTGCGGGACGGATACCTACATAGCTTTCTTTAATTAACTCTTCATTACTTAAAGTTTCATCTTTTACATAACCCCAAAACTCTGTTCTCGTTTTTTTGTGTAACACTTCAGCAAAAGCTTCTGCCAAACGGTCGGCCAATGCCTGCAACATGATTTTATTATAATCATCCAATGCTGCTTCAAACTTTTTAATATGCGTTTCAATTCCTTGTATGGTAACAGAGAATGCTCCTATATAGTCAGGAGTCGTTAGGCCTGAGTCGTGAGTTGTTGCAGGCTTTATAAAATCTGATAAAGATAAATTAGGCTGACCGGGAGCTTTTTTAATTTGCTGCCGCAATGATTCTAATTGTATTGTGGATGTACTTCTATTCACTTCAATCGTATCTGCTTTAGTAGCTGCTGCTTGCCAGAAACCAATGACTCCTTTTGCTGATAACCATTTTTCACCAACTATTTTATCAAGCAAAGCATTGGCATCGTTATATAATTTGGTGGCTTCTACTCCAACTACCAAGTCAGTTAATATTTGTGGAAACTTACCGTGCATTTCCCAGGCAATAAAGAAAGGTTGCCAGTCAATATATTCTCTTAGCTCACCAAGGTCAAAGTTGTCAAAAATTTTAGTGCCGGTAAAAGTTGGAACAGGCGGTGTGTAATTATCCCACTCAATCTTTACTTTGTTCTGTTGTGCTTCTGCAAGAGATAAGTATTGTTTAACGGTTTTCTTGTTAGCAAAATCTTCTGCCAACCTGGTGTATTCTATTTTTGTAGAATTTAGTAACCCTTGTTTTTGTTCAGGACTTAATAATGAACCAGCCACTGTTACACTTCTTGATGCATCCAGTACATGCAACACACCATTATCATATTGCGGAGCAATTTTTACTGCTGTGTGCATACGGGATGTGGTAGCACCACCAATCAATAGTGGTTGTTTCATTCCTCTTCTCTTCATTTCATGTGCCACATGCACCATTTCATCTAATGATGGAGTAATCAAGCCACTCAATCCAATGATATCTGCTTTTTCTCTTTCAGCTGTTTCTAAAATTTTATCAGTCGGTACCATTACGCCGAGGTCAATAATTTCATAACCATTGCAGCCTAACACAACTCCTACAATGTTTTTGCCAATATCATGCACATCACCTTTTACAGTGGCTAATAAAATTTTAGCTGCACCAGCTGCTTCTTCATTAACTGTGCCAGCTGCGATATGGGCTTGTTTTCTTTCTTCTTTTTCTGCTTCAATATAGGGAGTAAGTACCGCCACAGACTTTTTCATCACCCTTGCACTCTTTACTACCTGTGGCAAAAACATTTTACCAGCACCAAATAAATCACCTACCACATCCATTCCTGCCATCAGCGGGCCTTCTATTACTTCTAAAGGTGTTGCGTATTTTTGCCTTGCTTCTTCCGTATCAATATCAATATAATCGGTAATGCCATTTACCAAGGAGTGTTTCAATCGTTCTTCCACCGATGTTTCTCTCCACTTTTCGTCTTTTACATTCTCTTTTCCTTTAGCTTTTACAGTTTCAGCAAAGGCAATCAGTTTTTCAGTGGCTTCGTTGTTATCGTTATTACAATTCAGGATTACATCTTCACATAATTGTCTTAAACCCGGCTCTATTTCATCATATACTACCAACTGCCCGGCATTAACAATGCCCATATCCATTCCGGCTTTAATAGCATAGAAAAGGAAAACAGAATGCATAGCTTCCCGTACATGGTCATTACCACGGAAAGAGAAAGAGAGATTGCTGACACCACCACTTACTTTCGTCAGCGGCATCAGTTGTTTTATTTCTTTGGTTGCTTCAATAAAATCAACACCATAATTATTATGTTCTTCCAAACCGGTAGCAACTGCAAATATGTTGGGGTCGAAAATAATATCCTGCGGGTCGAAGCCTACTTGTTCGGTTAATATTTTATAAGCCCGATGACAGATTTCTACTTTACGTTGTTTGGTATCAGCTTGTCCTTTTTCATCAAATGCCATTACGATTACAGATGCACCATAGCTTTGACAAATGATAGCTTGTTGAATAAATTTTTCTTCTCCTTCCTTCATGGAGATAGAATTTACGATACACCTGCCCTGCACACATTTTAACCCTGCTTCAATGATTTCAAATTTAGAGCTATCAATCATGATGGGAATCTTCGCAATATCCGGTTCACTTTGTACCAGGTTCATGAAAGTGGTCATTGCCAATACACCATCCAGTAAGGCATCATCCATATTTACATCCAGTACCTGTGCGCCGTTTTCTACCTGCTGGCGGGCCACACTTAGTGCTTCTTCGTATTTATTTTCCCTGATTAGACGGGCAAACATTTTGGAGCCGGTAACATTGGTTCGTTCACCAACGTTGATAAAATTTGTTTCGGGACGAACAACTAAAGGCTCCAATCCTGATAATCTCAGGTATGGTTTTATTATAACAGTATCCTGCATTTAAGAAGTCTTTTTTACAAACAAATTTCTAATTATAGAAAAATTGTTTACGATGAGAATGAGAATGGCCAGTACTAAAAGTAGGTTTGCTGTTGTCATACAAGTTCTTTTTCTACAACGGGTAGTTGTCTTGGCTTAATTTTTTTTACTTCGTCAGCTATATGCTTTATATGGTCAGGCGTGGTGCCGCAGCAACCCCCCACAATATTTACCCAACCTTCTTTTGCCCAATCTTCCAGGTAATGCGCTGTATCAGCAGGATGTTCATCATACTCACCCATTGCATTTGGTAAACCGGCATTGGGATAAGCCGATACATAGCAACTTGCAATTTGAGAAAGCTCTTCAATATGCGGTCTCATTTCTTTAGCACCTAACGCACAATTCAACCCAACACTTAATGGTTTAGCATGCATAATAGAGGTATAAAATGCTTCTAATGTTTGTCCGCTTAATGTTCTGCCGGATGCATCGGTAATGGTCCCGCTAATCATTACTGGTAGTGATTCTTTCTTTGTATCACGGAAATATTTCTTAATGGCGAAGATGGCTCCCTTAGCATTCAGTGTGTCGAAAATAGTTTCTATCAATAATAAATCTACACCCCCATCAACCAATCCTTTTACCTGTTCGTAATAAGCAGCTACTACTTCATCAAACGTTACAGCACGGAAACCCGGATTGTTTACATCAGGAGAAAGTGATAGTGTTTTATTCAATGGCCCGATAGCCCCGGCAATCCATGCCTGTTTACCGGATTGTTTAATGGCTTCTCTGGCACATTTTGCGGCAGCTACGTTTAACTCATACGCTAATGATTCCATACCATAGTCAGCCATTGCAATAACTGTACTGCTGAAAGTATTGGTTTCAATAATATCAGCACCGGCATCCAGGTATTCTTTATGAATAGCAGTAATGATTTGCGGTTGCGTAATATTCAACAGGTCGTTATTACCTTTTACATCGCTGGGCCAGTCTTTAAAACGTTCACCCCGGTAATCAGCTTCTGATAGTTTGTATCGCTGTATCATGGTGCCCATTGCACCATCAATGATTAGAATGCGTTCTTTCAAACAATCCTGAATTGTCTTCATATACTATTGTTTGCGAACTATAAACGTTGGGAAACTATATAAGGAGTTTCGTAGACGTTTATTAGTTCTTGTTAAAGCAGGCCGAACAATAAACAAATCTGCCTGTGAATGAGTGCAAAGCTACATTATATAGGTTAAAAAAGCAAGCCTTCAAAGCTTAGCGGTTCGATACATAACTCTCTACCGGTAAGCGGTTTTGAAGACTTCTTGCAAGGGTCATTTCATCGGCATATTCCAGTTCTCCTCCAAATGCTATGCCACGGGCAATAGTAGTAATACGTACACTGGCAGGTTGCAGTTTCTTTTGGATGTAATAGATGGTAGTATCGCCTTGAATGTTGGGATTAAGGGCAAAAATGAGTTCTTCTGTTTTTTCTTTTTCAATGCGGTTGATAAGAGATTGAATGTTCAATTGGTCGGGGCCAATGCCATCCAATGGCGAAATGACACCGCCCAGAATATGATAAGTGCCATTGTACTGCTGAGTACTTTCAATAGCGATGACATCACGGATGCTTTCCACTACACAAATAACTTCCTGCTTTCTGATGGAGTTAGAGCAGATTGAACAAATATCACCATCCGATACACTAAAGCATCGCTGGCAAAATTTTATTTCGCTCCGCATACGGGCAATCACTTCACTGAACTGGCCTACTTCTTTAGTATCCTGTTTTAATAAATGCAATACCAACCGCAACGCTGTTTTTTTACCAATACCGGGCAGCTTGGCAAATTCATTAACCGCATTTTCTAAAAGTGAGGAAGAGAATTGCATAAAACGAAGGTACAAGAAAACAAGGCACAGGACACAAGCAGAGTCTGAAACTTGTGTCTTGCTTTCTTGTGTCTTGAGCCTTTATAGGGCTATATCAAACTCATTCTGAAGGCCCGCCTTCACAGTTATTTTCCGTTCTATGGGTTTTACGATTTCAGGTTGTTTATGCTTGCGGAAAAATTCTCCCGGGTCCCATTTACCATTTTTATTATCATCGAACAGAATGCCGAGTTCATATTCGCCGGGTAAAAAAAGAGTTTGCGAAAACTCGTTACTCTTACCGAGGGGAACAGATTTGACAATGGCATTAGCGGAGATAAAAAGCAGTACCGGGTTTTTTGTAGAGTCAAAATTTTTGAATCGTAATCTCAGTGAGCCGTAGTCTGCCAGCTTTTTTGTTTTAAAAGAAAGGGTATCTGTTCTTAAGAGTTTTTTCCCGGCTGAGTCTTCAGCAAAATCTTTATCCAATACAAGGTGGTAAAGTGTATTTTCTTTCCAGGTATAATTGAGTTGTATTTTTTTATTGAGACTGTCTTTTTGAAATGTATGTGTAGTAATTGGAGTAAAGGTAGTGTCAGTATAAAAATGAACTTTTGATGAATCAAATAACCGTAGCGGTTGGTCAAAAGTGAAAATAAGACTCCCTAATAAATCCAACTGGCTGCTTACAAGGTTATTTTGGTAGCGTAATCTTTTATCAGCATTGGCGGCATCGGGTTTGTTACGGTTACCGGTGTTAGAGGTAGCTGTAGCAGCTGTTTTTTCTGCTGGCTTACCAGCATACGCATATAATGTAACTGGTTCTGGTTGCAGCTGTGCGGTTACCGGTTTATCGGCAAAGGCGAATAATTGTTTGTCGCTGAAATAGCGGCGGGTTCCACCTTCATCCTGCATAGCATAGAGATAGAATGGTGTTGGTGGGAGATTTTTAAAAACAAAATTCCCTTTTCCATCTACCATTGCAATGTAGCGGGGTTTCTCTTTTACTACAATAGAATCATCGGCACTGGTATGCAGCATTACTATCAGTGTGGAATCCACTTTACCCGTTTCTGCCAGTACTACTTTGCCACGCAGTTCCAATGAATCTATATAAGCCCCCGTTGAAAAAATGTACTTAAATCCTTTTAAAATATTTCCTTCACTGAAGTCTTTAATGGCATCACGAAAATTAATTGAATACGTTGTATTTGGTTCAAGTGAGTCCTTAAGCCTTACAGTAATAGTATTAAGGTTAGATTTTACATCCGGAGAAGACTTTTGTGTAGGTGAAACCATTACATTCTGATAGGCATCCTGTAATTCAATAAACTCATTAAAAGAAAGGGTGATCTTATTGGTTTTAAAATTCCGGGTAGAATCAACCGGGGTAGCCTTTATCAAGAGTGGTGGAATAGAATCTTTCGGACCGCCTTGTGGCGGAATGATATTGGCACAGCCCGGCCCATTGATAACACTTATTAGAATGAATATAATGAGGGCTGCTGCTGATATTAAACGCTTGTAATTCATGTAAGGTGCAAACTTAAAGCGTTTGCAGGTAATGATTTGTTTTTAAAATCATAATTATCCCGAAGCAGAACAAGTTCGCTTCAGGATAAATCTTCTTCCTCAGGTTCCATATCATGTAACGCAATAGCCAGGTTATTGGTTTTAACAAAGCTGCACCAGTGGCAATCTTCTTTACCACAACCAGTGTAAAAATCCCGGTTCTGAATTTTTTCCCAAGTGGTGGTTATCTGATGCGTCACAGAGGTTATATCTGCAGGGGAGATGACTACTTTTTCTTTCCGGTAGTTTTTCTTTTTATCCGGTTCAATAAAATCAAATTCAGTGCTTACTACTTTCCAATCTTTTTGTTCGTAATTATCTACGAGTATTTTATAAAACACCGCCTGCCGCCAATAGTCACCACCGTTTGGTTCTTTGTCAGAAGGGCCTTTTGTTTTGGGAATGGCTTTGTCGGGGTCACCGGATTTATAATCCACTACGTTTACTGATTTGCCATCAAATTCCAGTTTATCCAATGCCCCTTTTATCGGTACCTCTTTATACACCGTTTTAATGCGGCGTTCAATCGCTACAATCTTTGTAAAGCTGGAAATGTATTTTTCGTAATAGTTGCCCAATATTTCCTGCCCGTATTCCATTCTTCTGGCAAACTGTTCTTTGGTAAAACTTTCCCGGTGGCGGGTCATATACCATTCAAATTCGGAGATAAATTCTTCTTTCGATTCAAATTTGTCTTTTTTGCCATCCTGCATTTTGCGGAATAATTTTTCCAATGCATGATGGACAGCAGAACCAAATTCAGTCGCTTCATTTCTGGGAGAAGGGATGCGGATTAAATTTTTGAAATAAAATTCTAACGGGAATTTCAGGTAGTTATTCAACGCTGTTACATTCATCACAAACTTATCCAGCAGATGCCCGATAAATTCTTCTTCTATTTTATCTATTTCCGGAGCCTGGGATTCAATAAAATGTAATGCAGAAAATTCAGATAATATTTCTGTGTCAATAATTATTTTTTCTACAGGTACTTGGTGTTCATCTTGTATTTCTGCAATAAACATAGATGGTTCCAGTTCTTTGCCATCGTTCTTAAATTTGCTGTAGGATATATAAAGATGTTGTTCTGCTCTTGTTACTGCAACATAAAATAATCTTCGCAACTCTTCCTCATCGTTGGCAGATGGTTGAGAAGAGAACATCGTATCAGGCAATTTATAACCACCTCCCGGTTTTCTTTTCTTTTCCCAGAAAGATGAATTGCAACCAACGAGTAATACGTATTCAAATTCTAATCCTTTAGAGCCATGTGCTGTCATCAGGTTTACGCCTTTATCACTGCCACTTACCTGCACCAAGGGTAATTTGATGTCTTCTTTCTCCATCATCTCAATCAGGGTAACAAAACCTTGCAAGTTTAATGATGAGTTCCGATGTGTTTCATCTTTTACAAAATCAAACAAACCTGTCAGTATTTGCAACTGCCAGTGCTTATCCGGGCTTTGCATAATATGGCTGAGTACACCAGCTTCCCGGATAATATTTTCAAACAAATGTTGTAAAGTGGCGTTTGATACATCAGCAATTAATTTTTCAATTATTGTGGAAGCTTTTTTCAATCCCAGATGGAGGCCGGTGCTAAATAAATCTTTGGCCGGAAGATTTGCTTTTTCAAATAGTAACTGACGGATTGAAGTTTTGTCGTCTTTATATCTTTTGTCTGCTACTTCCATTGTTAGTTTGGCAATTTCAATGGGCGGAATGGCAAACCACTCAAAGTGTAATATCTCAAACAGCATTTCATCACCACTATAGGAAATATCATGTTCTGAAGCCAGGTACTTTAATACCAGCACTATTTTTTGTGCTAATGGTAATTCTAAAATATTTAAGTGCCGTTTGCTATACACCGGAATGTTCAGCAATTTAAAATACTGCGCCAGTTCTTCGCCGTATTTATTTTCTTTATAAATAATACCAATTCTTCCGGGAGATACATTTTGTGTCACCAAATCTTGCACCTGTTTGGAAATGCCAATCATTTCCTGCCGCTGTGTATCATATTCCCGGATAAGCGGTTTATTTGTTAATTGGTTTATCAGTGTATTTGATGAAAGTAATTCTTTACTCAGGCCTTCAATTTTATTTACCAGCCTTTCATCATTACGATTGATTAATGTTTTTGAAACATCCAATATTGGTTGGGTAGAACGATAGTTATTTGTTAATACTACTGTCAGCAAATCTTCCTTATAATTATTAGCAAAGTCCAGCATGTTCTCCACGTTAGCCCCCTGGAAACGGTAGATACTCTGGTCATCATCACCTACTACAAACACATTCGGTTTATCCCAATAACTGATTAATAATTCTACCAGTTTATTTTGTGTGCCACTTGTATCCTGGTATTCATCCACCAGTATGTATTGATATTTTTCCTGGTAATTGGCCAGCAGGTTTTTATTTTCTTCAAATGCTTTGAGAACCCAGTTGATCATATCATCAAAATCGTAGCGGTTCTTTTTCCGCATCAGTTGCTGAAAGCGGTCAAACTCACCCACAGCAGCCCGCAGTTTTTCCATCCGTTCCGTTGCTTCTTCTATCTTATCTCTTTTCGGGTCACCGGCATTAAACTCTTTGTATTTTCTTTTATAAATAAATTCATCCCTGGTTGGTAAGTCGGCTAAGTATTCATCTATCTTTTGATTGATAAATTCAGCTGTCCATCCTTCCTTTTTCATATTACTGAATAAGGATTGCAGGTTGTTAATTTCAAAATATACATCACCCCTGTATCTTTTCAGTGCATGGTTTTTGGGGAATGAATCAATCAGTTCTTTAAAGAGTTGAATTTTTTCTAAATCTGAAACAGGGTCGAGAGCAGTTTTTTCAAACAATGATAAATTTTCCTGTATCACATCATTACAAAAAGCATGGAAGGTGTAGATGTTTACTTTGTAAGCATCTGGCCCGATGAATTGTAATAACCTTTTACGCATGGCCACAACACCTGCATCTGTGTAAGTTAGACAAAGAATGTTTTCCGGTTGCGCATCAGTTTCCAATAATATTTTTCCAATACGACTGGCAAGGATTTGAGTTTTGCCTGTTCCGGGGCCTGCAATAACCATTACAGGGCCTTCGATGGTATCAACAGCCAATCGCTGTTTTTCATTCAGCCGTTCATATTCTTCTTTGAATTTCTTTTCTAATTTATCTTTATTAAATGACATTTTTAGCCGAACTTTTTGTTTTGAAAATGGTTATTCAAACGAATTTAAATCAATAATCTCCATGGCGGCACATTCAATCAAAACAGTCCAGAAAATTCCTATTCCATTAGAAAAGGCATGGGATTTCTTTTCAAATCCTGCTAACCTGCAGGCCATTACGCCTGACAATATGGGTTTCAAAGTCATTTCCAAACATCATGGTGATACCATGTATGCCGGGCAGATTATTGAATACACTGTAAAACCTGTTTTAGGTATTCCGCTATACTGGATGACGGAGATAACACAGGTAAAAGACTCATCCTATTTTATAGATGAGCAACGGTTCGGGCCTTATTCATTATGGCATCACCAGCACCATTTCAAAGCCATTGAAGGTGGTGTTGAAATGACAGATATTATTCATTATAAAAATCCTTTGGGAATATTGGGAAAACTGGCTAATACGTTGTTTGTACATAGTCAACTAAAAGGTATTTTTAATTATCGATTGAAAAAAGTAGAAGAAATGTTCGGCAAATGGAATGACAAATCTTAATCTTTATTTTACTCCTGCTCTTTTTCTTAACTCGGTTATCGGCATTACCATCAATCTTCCGATTGGTTGATTATTACGGTAAGTAATCAATTTCATAAAAGAAGCATCTTTTGGTACCGTCAGTGGTTCTTTGTAAGCAGGATAAAAACTATCCGGGAATGAATTATCAAAACTGTAATGAATAGATAAACCTTCTATTTCTGTACCCAGTTTAACAATTATCGTAGCTGTGTCCTTTTTACTTACTTCAACAATTGCATCATACATACTCGGCGCATATTTTACCTGTGCTGCATCCAATCTTTCAAAATGACTTTCAACTCTCGGCACAAAATCATTCCAGCTTCTTTTTTCTTTAGGGCTCCATAATGCTTCGGCAATAGCAAAGCCCCTTGGCCATGTCATGTATTGCGCATGGCGCATATTATATACCTGCTCTGTCCAAAGATTTGCCTGCCCGCCTTTAATCAATGAAGCGTTTACACCTTCCGGCACCGGTTCAAACTGGTACGCTTTTTTTAACCTCAATGTGGCATATACTGGCGGCTCAACTATTGCATCACCTTGCATATAATCGATATAAGCAAAATTGGTAGGGCTCATCACTACTTCATGACCTTGTTTGGCAGCTTCTATACCACCTTTCATTCCCCGCCAGCTCATTACAGCTGCATTTGGAGCTAACCCACCATCCAGAATTTCATCCCAACCAATCATTTTTTTACCTTTTGCATTGATGATTTTTTCTACTCGTTTTACAAAATAACTTTGTACTTCATCCAGGTTCTTCAGCTTTTCTTTTTGCATCATTGTTTTTATCACTTCACTTTTTTCCCAGAAATTCCGGGCAGTTTCATCACCACCCATGTGTATGTATTCAAAAGGAAATAGTTGTGCTACTTCGGTAAATACTTTGTCTATGAATTCGTACACTTTTTCATAGGCGGGACAAAGTGTATTGTCTAAAGTGCCATAAAAATGTTCTCCATTGCCAGGCCAAATCATAAACTGCTCACCTGAGTTAACTGCATATGTGCCGGGTGTACAGGTAAGTTCGGGATATGAAGCAATAGCGGCAAGGCTATGTCCGGGTATGTCTATTTCAGGAAGAATATTCACAAACCGGTCCTTAGCATATTGCACTAATTCTTTAATCTCTTCATGTGTATAAAAGCCGCCATAGTTTTTTGGTTCATCGGGAGATGGTGGAGAGAATTGTCCAAAGGTTCCGGTTTTATCAACCCGCCAGGCTCCCACTTCAGTTAGTTTCGGTAAACTTTTTATTTGCAAACGCCAGCCCTGATCATCAGTTAAATGTAAATGCAACAGGTTGAATTTATACTTCACCATCTGGTCAATATAATCTTTTACCTGTGCTACTGTAAAAAAGTGACGGGATACATCCAGCATTAACCCTCTCCAACTAAAGCGGGGATAATCTTCGATAGTGACAGCAGGGATACTCCAACTTTTACGTTCATTAGGTAGTTTACTTTGTATGTCAGGGGGCAATAACTGTAATAATGTTTGTATGCCATAAAAAATACCAGCAGGGTTCTTTGCTATAAGTGTAACCCCGGCACTATTCACTTTTAACCGGTAGCCTTCATCAGGTATTGTTTTGTCGACAGATAAGAGAAGCGAAATTGATTTTGCACCAGCTATATTTCCTTCTTTACTATTTATTTTATATCCCGTTGCAGCAGATACCTGTTTTGAAAAAGCAGCCGCTATTTTCTTTACTTCCTCATTTTTAGGAATGATGACGGATAAATTAGCTGGTACTATAAATGAACCATTGCCTTCTATTAATGAAACAGGTTGTGGAATAAGGTATATATCCCTGTCTTTACGTTGACTATAGGAGTTGAAAACTAAAGTAAGCAGTGCAATAAAAAGGATTGATTTTTTCATAAAATAAATTAAAGTGAACGCAATTTAACTATTTATAGAGAGCAAATAAAAAAAGGCTGACAAGTTATTCTCATCAGCCTTTCAATTATTTATTCAGGTAATATATTATCCGGGCATTCTGGAAATATACTTTTCAATCTGTTTTATCTGATCAACTATTTGTTCTGTTTTGGGTTTTAATGCTTTTGCTTTTCTAAAAAAATCTTTAGCTGCACGAAACTCTCTTTTATTCATCATAATGCTGCACATTTGTAAATAAGCAGCTGCTTCATTTTCTTTATCAGGTAAGCCTTTTCGTATAGCACCACGGATATAACTTTCAGCCTGCTTCAAATCGTTTTTCTGCATAAACAGCATTCCCATTTGCAGCATACTGGCACCTTCAGCTTCTTTCATTGGCATACCCAGATCCAGCCCCTTCTTCATATTCTTTTCTGCACCATCAAAATCCTGTTTCATCATCGCAATATTTCCTTTCAATGTATAATACACAGAACGGATGGGCTTGTACAAAAGATTGGGAAACTTGATAGAGCCCAGTACTTTTTC
>JANMFO010000317.1:0-10087 GCA_031374245.1 Chitinophagaceae bacterium
AAAAAACAATTCCTCCTTTTTGGCCTTCGCATGAAAAATATCGTATGTACACCGGAATTTTATTCCGTACTGCGATACTTCTTTTTTGCTTTTTTTGCAGCCATAACTGCATAGAGTCAATTCTCGCAGAACTATTTCCGGCAGTATTCAGGATATACAATGCAAGCTTTTCCCATTCCTGCACACGGACACATCCGTGGCTTAATGATCGCATTGAACTGCCGAATAAATAACGCTGATTGGTATCATGCAGATAGACAGAGTACTTATTACTGAAAACAAATTTCATAATACCGAGGGCATTAGCATCTCCACTACCCTGCACCACACGATAAGGCATAGTCTTATTATACTTGGACCAATCTACAGAATAAGGATCCACTTCATTACCCTTTGTATCTACCAGGCTGAACCCCTTCCGCGACAGGTATCCGGGATTTTTCTTAACTGCAGGCAAAATCTCTTTTGACACAATACTTGGAGGAGGAACCCATTGCGGATAAGTGATGAGTTCCGTAATGTTACTGGTGAGTACCGGTGTTCTTGTTTTAGGTTTACCACAAATAACTTTTGATGTCATCTTAACCTTTCCACTATCAATGACTTCCAGATAGTTTGAAGAAGTATTAACCCATATATATCTGAAAGGCATTGTTTCAGGTAACATTTTGTATTTATCCATACTGATAGCAATGCGGATAAATTTTTCTCTGTCGTTTACATTCATCATTCTTACAGTCCCCTCACCTGCACGGCCATCAACAGCTATACCTTTTTTCTTTTGAAATAATTTAACTGCGTCTGCCAGTTGCGATGAATCTGCTGCTGTGCTGTCAAAAGCAATAAAGCCACCTTCGTAAAGCCTTTTCTGCAAAGCCATGTTGAATTTGACAGCATCTTTCTCAGGATAAGGTACAGTAGTAAACTGCCGGTAATCAGCACTATCCAGAAATTTTTGAATGCCTTCTTTTAATAACTGATAGCCTTTATGCTTCGGCGCCAGTGAATTAATTAACTGTGCCAGTGAACCTGATTGTTCTAATGCTGTAAATTGTTGCAAGTAAAAATCATCGCTCAAAACAGAATCCTTTCTGAGTGTAATGCTATCCTGCGGAAGCCTGCCCAATTTTACATCTTTAACTATCTGTACAAAAGCATCCGTAAGCATTATATCTGCTTTGGACCATAAGAGTGCATCCTTCCTATCATTTTTTGAAAGGCTATCAGCAAAAAATCTGTTGCGGATGATTGTTAATTCTTTTACATGATAATCTTCAGGAAACAATCCATTGAGTTGTGCCGTTTCTATAAAACGAAATAATGAATCTCCGAATGGCAACCATTGTTCTTTATTGGACCAGGAGGGATTAAAAGCATTTTTTTCATACAATACTTTTGCAAGGCGTGCCTGGCTCAATATAATAGTTGAATCTTCAAGTCGTGCGTTATCATTAATTGCCTTTTCAATAAAACTCCTGATAAGGTCTGTTGTTTTCTCCTGCAATTCCTGTGGTGAACTGGCGATATGATCTCCATCATTGGTGTTTTTATTTTTGCATGCAACAACTGAGCATAGCAATATGCAAATAATAAAGGGGTACAACGATTTAATTATACTCATAGTGGTGTGTAGTGAAGAGAAGTGGCTTATCTTGATTTTTGTACTAATTTACAGATACTGAACCCATCAGATATGCATTACAATTTAAGCAATCGTTTCTACATTAACCAGTTAGTGTTGCTTATTTTTTCAACAACGTTTCTGATTCAAGCCAATGCTCAAAACTCAGCCTTTACCCGCCCGGCAGTTACGGAAAAATACGATGACTATAAAAAACAGGTACTGAAAGATTCATCCAAGAAAATGGTGGAACTGAAAACTATCGTGCCGGGCATCGTTTATGATTTATGGTATGCCACTACCAACAACTTTATGCAACGGCTGATGTACCCTCAAAATACAATTATTACCTTTCTGCGGCTTCCGGCTGCGATGGCTTTACAAAAAGTTCAAAAAGAACTAAACCAAAGCGGATGGGGAGTAAAAATTTTTGATGCTTACCGCCCCTACTCTGTTACTGTAAAATTCTGGGAACTGGTAAAAGATGAAAGGTATGTTGCAAACCCCTCAAAAGGAAGCGGACATAACCGGGGCACTACTGTTGACTTAACAATTATCAATTTAAAAAACGGCCAGGAATTAAATATGGGAACTGACTTTGATAATTTTTCTGATACAGCACATCATTCATTCAGTAACCTATCTGAAGATATTTTACAAAACCGTATTCTATTAAAAACAACAATGGAGAAATATGGTTTTAAATCCTATAATGAAGAATGGTGGCATTATTCTCTCCCTGATGCAGGGAAGTTTGAACTGCTGGATATTGAATTTAAGAAACTGAAGAAAGATTTATAAAGGAGTTGCATCTATAACAGCATCCGTATTTATCGTTCCGTATACATGAGGAAACGTATCTGCCGTTGATGGTGACCAATCAAATACAAATTTACTGGTGAGTTTATCCGTATCAATTACCAGTTTTACCAAATCAGTTTTGCCAGCAAAATATCTTTCCAATACACCGGCCACCTGGTGTTCCTGTGAGCAATGGATAAAACCTTCGTCAGTTAATGAAGGATGATCGTAAAATCCTTTTTGCTGTGCTGCTTTCCAGTCGGCAGCAGTGGTTACATGATAAATAATTGGCATAATCGTTAGAATATCAGATCAGGAAATAGTTCTTGGAATTTTTTGTTCGAGTAAAAATAAGTCAACCAATGCAACAGCCGTTGCTGCTTCCAGAATAACCGGTGCTCTTAATGCCACACAAAGATCATGACGGCCCTTCACGGAAAAATCTTCCACCTTGCCGGTATCCCAGTTCAAACTATTTTGTTGCTTTGGAGTAGAAGCCGTTGGCTTGATAGCAATGCGAAATACCAATTCATTTCCATTACTAATACCTCCAACAATTCCACCGGCATGATTGGTTCTGGTTTTGCCTTCCCTGTTTTCAATCGCATCATTATGCTGCGAGCCAAACATTTTGGCAGCAGTAAAACCACTACCGAATTCAATTCCTTTTACAGCAGGAATAGCAAAAGCAATATGTGCAATTTGCGATTCAACAGAATCAAAAAATGGTTCTCCCAATCCAACCTGTAGTCCGTTTACTTTGCATTCAACAATACCACCAACAGAATCTTTTGCATCAATAGCATTTTGTAATCCTTTTTCTACATCTTTTTCGCCTCCAATTTCAATTACTTCAGCATGAATGCTTACACCACTCATTAATTTTTTGGCTATTGCACCGGCTGCTACCAATCCGGTTGTTAACCTGGCACTGAAATGTCCGCCGCCACGATAATCTTCATTGCCACCGTATTTCTGATGCGCTACCCAATCAGCATGGCCGGGACGGGGAATACTTCTTTGTTTATTATAATCTTCGCTTCTTGTATTATTATTTTCAAAAATGATAGTGATAGGTGCGCCGGTTGTTTTACCATTGAATAGACCGCTTTTAAAAAAAGGATAATCATCTTCTTTTCTTGGCGTTGTCCCTTTGCCTTGTCCGCCTTTTCTTCTTTCCAAATCAGGCAATAGATCTTCTTCCGTTAAAGATAAACCTGCAGGGCAGCCATCAATTACAATACCTACCGATTCGCCATGCGATTCACCAAAGATGCTGACACGGAATATGCGACCAAAACTATTCATGAATTGTAAACTTATTATTTAAAGATACGTCAGTGCCGAGCTTTTTCAAGTCTTCATAAAAATCAGGGTAAGATTTTTTAACAGCTTGTGCTTCGTCAATCACCATTTCACTATCTGCTTTTAGTGCAGCTACTGCACAAGCCATGGCAATACGATGGTCATGATTGGAATGAACATCGGCTCCTTTTACGTTGCTGCCACCGTGTATTATCATTTCGTCACCTTTCAAATCAATCGTCACTCCCATTTTATCAAATTCATCCTGCAAGGTTATAGCACGGTCGCTTTCTTTATGTGCAAGGCGGCTAACACCTTTTATGGTAGTCTTGCCTTTGCAATAAGCAGCTAATGCTACCAGCGGAGGGAATAAATCGGGACAATCCGTGGCATCAAAATAAAACGCATCCATTTCAACCGGATGTAACTGTATTCCTTTTGCATCCATGGCAATGCCGGCATTGGCGGCCATTAGTGCATCGATGATTGCTCTGTCTGCTTGTGTGGAAGACAAATCCAAACCACGAACAGTAATTGAACCTGCAATTGCACCTGCTACAAGGAGAAATGCACCACCGCTCCAGTCGCCTTCTACGATATAGTCGGGAGTGGTGAGTCGGGAGTCGGAAGTCGGCTCACTACTGAAAATAAATTCTTTATAGTTTTTATTTTCTGGCAGTCGTAATCCAAATTGTTTCATCACATTTAATGTGAGGTCTATGTAGGGTTTGCTTTTGAGATTGTTTACTTTGATGGAAACATTGTTTGCACCGCTTGCTGCATAGGCCATTAATAACCCGGTGAGAAACTGCGAACTTAACGAACCATCTACTTCTATATTCTTTGGCTGCAACGGGCCTTGAATCGTCATTGGTAGTTTGCCTTCGTTGCTTTTTATTTTTACGCCAAGCTGTGGCAATATTTCATCAAAGAAATCCATTGGTCTTGTTATCAGACTGCCTGTGCCGTTAATAGTAATTTGTTTATCACTCAGCGCAACTAATGGAGTGAACATTCTGATGCTTAATCCGCTTTCACCGCAATTAATTTCCGTAGACACCGGATTGATGCCTGAACTATTAATTATTAATCCTTCATTATTAATTTCAACAGTCGCTCCCAGCTTCTGAATAATATCCAATGCTGCTTTATCATCATTACTATGGCCGGGATTATGAATGATTGTTTCTCCATTCGTTAATAATGCTGCTGCACAAGCTCTCTGCATCGAACTCTTGGAAGCTGGTGCCTGTATCGAACCTTTTAACTTTGATGGCTGTATTGTTACTTTCATTTTATTCTTCTTCTGAAGGCAACCAGCCTTCGTTAAATCGTTTTAAATAATCCTTTAATTCGTCCTTGAAATCATTATTATCAAAATGCAAACAAACAATTTTCAAATTGTCCATATCGGCCGTTTCAGGTAAAGCAGTTGCATGAAAACATCCCCAAAAAGCATTTGCAATACCTTCTTTATCATGCCATGTGGTCATAACATCAATTTCAGAATGCCCTTCAAGCACTTTCATCTCCACTATTATCTGGTCAAAATCATCATCCAGATTTGTCGAGAGTTTACCGTATGCTTTAAATTCAAGTATACCTTTCTGAATTGATGCCCTAACAAAATTCTCAAACAATTCACTATCCGGCAATCCATTCTCGATAGCAAAACAAATCCAGTTATTATCCTGTAGTTTATCAAATTCTTCATAAGAATAATTGCTCCAATAAACTTTTCTATTATTATGTTCTCCTAAGTATTCCATTACATTGCTAATACAAGCTTTTCTAATGCTTTTACCGGAATACTCATCACAACGCCCTTCCCTACTTTCTCTAATAAAATATAATTCATTTCTTTTCTTTCTCTTTTCTTATCCATCTTTAATACTTCGATTGCTTTCTTTTTATTGAAAGATGCATAAGTAGGTAAGCCGTATTGCTCTAATACTTTCACCACTTTCTCCGTTTGTTTAAATCCTGAAAGCTGTTCTGAAATATGACAGGCATAAGTCATGCCGATAGCAATAGCCTGACCATGTGATAATTCGTATTGATTTTCTAATGCATGACCAAGTGTATGACCAAAATTCAATAAACGTCTTTCTGCTTTTTCAAATTCATCCTTTTGAACAACTTTCGTTTTGATCAGCACATTTCGTTTAATCAATTCACTCATTAAATTTTTCTTCGCTTGGTAAAGGCTCAGTCTATTTTTATCCAGCAAGCTGAACATTGCTGCATCTTTTATACAGGCATGCTTGATTATTTCTGCAAAACCATTTTCCCATTCTGCTTGCGGAAGAGAGGCCAGGAAATTCAAATCGTATAACAAAAACTTTGGCTGGCGGATTATGCCGACCATGTTTTTATAAACGCCAACATCTATGCCATTCTTTCCGCCGATAGATGCATCTACCATAGCTAGTACTGTGGTAGGAATAAATCCAAAACTGATACCTCTCATATATACTGATGCAACATAGCCCGTCATATCGGTTACCACACCACCACCAATACCAATTAACGTGGTTTTGCGATCGGCCTGCATGGCAATCAGTTCTTCGATGATTGAATCAACGGTTCCTTGTATTTTATATTCTTCGCCTGCTTTTAATACAATAACATCCCATCCTTTGAATTTTGGCTGATGATGCTTGTATACATTCTCATCGGTGATGATAATGGCATTTTTTGCATCTACAATTTTCTTCAGGTAAGAGATACTACCATCGAAGTAGTAATCAACTGATGAATTGGAAAATTTATAAGTAACTTTTTTCATTGTTTATTTTATTTCACACAAAGCCGCAAAGAGAGTTTGCTTATCGAAAATGCTGAATAGAATTACTATAGTACAAGTGTGCGACGCAACAAAGACGATAGTAGCAACTCAGCTGGTAACACAATCTCCTTTCTTTCTAACCGCCGTCAGGGTTTTCAACCGCTGACGGGGTTAAACGAAGTTATTACGCATCCAACACTTTCTTCTGGTGATTGATACTTTCCATATGTATCGCATCCAGATATTTAGTGATGAACTCCCTGCTCAATCCAATCTTCTCGCCTTTTGCACTTGCTCTTTCTATAATTTCATTCCAGCGGCTGATTTGCAGGATGGTTATATTATTATCTTTTTTATACTTACCAATTTGTTCAGCAATTTTCATACGCTGACTTAATATCTGCATCAGTTCATCATCCAGGTGGTTTATTTGCTGGCGCAATTTTTCCAGTGCCGCATGATACTCTTCCGAATTCACATCTTCTTTTCTCCAGATAATGCTTTCCAGCATTTCTTTCAAACGCTCCGGTGTAACCTGTTGCTTGGCATCGCTCCATGCATTATCAGGATCAATATGACTTTCAATCATCAGTCCATCATAATCAAGATCAATTGCTTTTTGCATTACTTCCTGCAAAATATCACGACGGCCACAGATATGCGATGGATCATTTATAATCGGCATGTTAGGATGTTTCAATTTCATTTCAATAGCCAGGTGCCACATCGGTGCATTGCGATATTCAGTATTGCCATATGAAGAAAAACCACGGTGTATCAAACCAATTTGTTGGATTCCAGCTCTCGCTATTCTTTCCACGGCACCAGCCCACAATTCTAAATCGGGATTGATAGGATTTTTAATCATCACTGGCACATTTACGCCTCGCAGTGCATCAGCAATTTCCTGTACGCTGAATGGATTCACGGTAGTTCTTGCACCTATCCATAACACATCCACTTCAAAGTTGAGTGCATCTTCCACTTGTTTACCCGTGGCAACTTCCACCGTTGTTGGCAGACCTGTTATTTTTTTTGCTTGTTGTAACCACGGCAACCCTTTTGCACCGATGCCTTCAAACATACCAGGTTTGGTACGTGGTTTCCAGATACCGGCTCTCAGCATATCCACTTTACCAGTGGCAGCGAGGCGTTGCGCTGTGGCCAGCACCTGCTCTTCAGTTTCTGCACTACATGGCCCGCTGATTATCAGTGGACGTTTGTGCCATGCCTGCTGCATGGTATCATTTGTTGTTTGTTCTGCTGTTTGCATATTTTGTAAAGATAAATTTTTATGTTGTCATCTCCTGTACTACTATCAGCTTCGTTGCATCGCACAGTACAGGGTTCTCTTCTCTATTCAGCTATTATTTAATTGCTCCTTTCTCTTTCCGAATTTCTTTTGATACCAATTAGCAATAGAAATATTTTTTGCCTGATCGAAATACATTAGTGTCAATGCTATGGCACAGCCTCCTGCAACAATCATATAATAAAATGCTCTTCTTTTCCACTCACTTAAATTATTATATACTCTTTCTCCGCCTCTTTCTACATAATAAATTTTACCCGGTTCTTGAAAATTAAAAAGAACCTGAAACCATTGCTGGCTGTAAATTTTTATTACTTCCCTTTCTGTTACTTCTATATATCCACCATCATCAGCTTTGTCCTTCAAAGAAAATGTTTTTTTATTTTTCTCTAACTCAATTTCAGTTCTTGCATACAGTATTCTTTCTCCATAAGTTTCATGTATTACTTTCGTTACATTTCCTTCATCCTGCTGCAAATAGTTTTTATCTACAAGAAAGTATTCAATCGCATTCCCGCAACCAATAAAAAGTGCAATGATAGCCGCAACGCCTAAGAGATTATCACGATATTTCGGGTTAATAGTCATTTAATAATTCTCCTTATCTTATTCGCATCTTCAATCAACCGCATCAGGTATTCATTATCATCCTTTTCAATACTCTCTTTAAATCTGGTTAACTGTGCAATGTGTTCTTTTAATACATCCAGCACATTTTCTTTGTTCTGCATAAATATTGGCACCCACATAGCCGGATTACTTTTCGCAAGACGAACAGTACTTTCAAAACCGGCAGAGGCTAATTCAAAAATGGCTTGTTCTTCTTTTTCTTTTTGCAATACCGTATTAGCCAACGCAAACGAAGTGATATGTGAAATATGACTGACATAGGCTGCATGCAAATCATGTGCCTTAGCTTCCATTTCCAGTAAGTGCATGCCTATTTTTTTATACATGGCTTTTGTCCAGGTCAGTGCATCTTCGTCACTTTCTTCCGCATTACAAATAATCACCGCTTTGTTTTCAAATGCTCCTTTAACTGCTGCTTGCGGTCCGCTGTATTCTGTTCCCCACATTGGATGGGTGGCTACATAACGTCCTCTTTTCGGATGATTCTTTACTGCATTTACGGATGGATGTTTGGTAGAACCTAAATCAATGACAATCTGGTTATCTATTTTATCCAGTAAGGCTGGCAATAAGGTGACCATACTATCCACTGGCATGGCAAGTATAATAACTTCAGCAGCAGCAATAGCTTCATCTATTGGCAATACTTCATCCACCAGTTCCAATTCCAGTGCTTTTTGCAAATGTTCTTCACTGGCATCCACACCTATCAACCGTGATGAAATTTTTTTCTCATGCAATTGTAATGCAAGTGAACCACCGATAAGGCCAACACCTATAATTGCTACTTTTTTACGTTCCATTATTTCTTTTCTTTTAAAGTGTTGATTCTCCCGATTGCTTCATCAATTTTTTGTTCTGTACTGCACAAACTCACTCTTATATATTTATTACCGGCTGTACCAAATATGCCACCGGGTGTAATAAATACATTGGCATTGTATAAAATATCGTCACTTAATACATAACCATCCTTATAATTCTTTGGTATGGATGCCCATACAAACAAACCTGCTTGTTCTTTTGAATAATCACATTCCAGCAAATCGAGTAAGTCAAACACTTTTTCTCTTCTGGCCCTGTACACTGCATTTACTTCTTCCTGCCATTCTTTTCCAAGTTCCAATGCTTTGGCTGCGGCTAATTGAACAGGTAAAAACATACCACTATCCATATTACTTTTAAACCGAAGCACTTCTTCTATTCTTTCTTTCGCCCCGCACAACATTCCTATTCTCCAACCCGCCATGTTATGGGACTTACTTAATGAGTTCAATTCAATTACACAATCCATTGCCCCATGAATACTTAATAAACTCATCGGATTATCATTCAGTATAAAACTGTATGGATTATCATGAATGATTAAAATGTTATGCGATTTTGCGAATCTTACAATCCTTTCAAACCATTCTTTTATTGCCGGTTGACCTGTTGGCATATTTGGATAATTCACAAACATTAATTTCACTTTACTCAAATCCATCATATCCAACTCTGTGAGCTCTGGATAATAAAAATTTTCTTCCAGTAATTCGTATTCTATACATTTCCCACCAGCCAATTTTACTGCACTTTGATATGTTGGATAACCGGGGTTTGGCACCAGCACTTCATCGCCTTTATCCAG
>JANMFO010000319.1:0-4465 GCA_031374245.1 Chitinophagaceae bacterium
TGACATCGGAACGGTTGACAACAAATTACCATCAAGAGGGGAGATAACCTCCATTGTTTTTGAATTGGATGGGGCTACAAATTTTCCGTTGATATAGTTCTGAATGGGAGAATATTTCATAAAGTTTGTTTATTTAAAATCATCAATTATAAATATACTTAATTTGCCGGTTATTACAACCTAACAACTTCAATTTCAATGACCCCGGAACGACATCATAAATTGACATTGGTATTAAATAAGCGGCAGGGTGATATTGCCATTGTAATGGAAAATGTTTTTGACCCGCATAATATTTCGGCTGTAATGCGTACCTGCGATGCGGTGGGGGTACAGGATATTTATGTGTTGAATACTAAAATCCCACAGCATAGAAAATGGGGAGCTAAAAGTTCATCGAGTGCAGCCAAATGGCTTACCGTTCACCAGTATGAAAATGCCGATGAATGTTTTTCATCATTGCGAAAAAACTATTCAAAAATATTAACTACTCATTTAAGCAGTGATGCGGTAGGTTTACATGAAATTGATATGACCCAGCCTATTGCTTTGGTTTTTGGTAATGAACACAGTGGTGTAAGTGATGAAATAAGAGCAATGGCAGATGGTAATTTTATTATTCCACAGGTCGGCATTATTCAATCGCTGAATATAAGTGTGGCTTGTGCAGTTACGTTGTATGAAGCGTTTCGCCAAAAGACAAATGCAGGTCAGTACAAACAGCCATCTCTGGATAGCGTCAGGTATAATGAACTTTTTAAAGAGTGGGAGTATAACAGGAAGGAAGAAGAAGATTAGTTTAAGGTTTGAAGTTTAAAGTTTGAGGTTTATGATAATCAAAAAATATTTATTGGTAGTTGTTTTTCTGTTTACAATGATGGTCGGCTTCTCTCAGGAGATAAAGAGTGTAAAAATTACAGACCTGGAAAAAATAATTGCTGAAAGTAAAACACCGTTGATTGTAAACTTCTGGGCTACCTGGTGCAAGCCCTGTATTGAAGAAATTCCTTACTTCCTTGAAGAGGTAAAGGATAACCGTAAAGACAGCCTGACCATTTTATTGGTAAGTCTTGATTTTAAGGAAGTATTTCCTATTGGTATATCCTCATTTGCCCGCAAACGAAAAATAACTGCACCCATCGTTTGGCTCAATGAAACGAATGCAGATTATTTCTGCCCGAAGGTTGACGCTAAATGGTCAGGAGCTATTCCGGCAACCCTTTTCATTAATAATAAAACGGGCTACCGGAATTTTGTTGAAGAACAAATCTCCCATGAAAAGCTTAAGAAGGAAATCAAGGCTATACTTAAAATAAATTAAGCGGCTTCTTCAGCTTCCATTTCTTCTCTGGCTTTAGCCAGTATGTATAAAAAATAAATTCCTGCGGAAAGGCTTACCAGTGCAAGGATGATTCCCATTACACTGCTATGGTAAATTGCTTTGGCAAGGCAATAGCCTACCAATACCATAAAGCTAATAATAACTAATCGGTTGATTGTTTGTCTGGATAACATAAGCCGGTTTTTTGGTTTTGAAATGAGGTGTCTTACAGTTTTGATGCCGGTGGTTTTCAATTCCATAAAAAAATCATAAAAAAACCTGTACTTTTTTTTGTACAGGTTTTTTGGGGTCAGACAAATGGTCTTTCTGTTATAGTCTTTTTATGGTGCATCCAACCGATTTTGATTGTTTTACCGAAACTTCTTTACCGGTTTTCATTTCATCTATGGCAGCAACCAGGTGTTTACGGCTAACGGACTCTGCATCCGAAGGATTGTCGTCAATGGCTCCGTGGTAAACCAGTTTCCCGTTGTTGTCAAACAGAAAACATTCGGGGGTACGGTTAGCGCCAAAAGCATCAGCAAGAGTTGATTTTTCATCTACCAGGTAACTCCAGTTATATCCCTGTCCTTTGGCGTATTCTTTCATAGCATCGTACGAATCAGCACCACTCCTTGAGCCTTCATTGGAATTAATGATGGCTACACCAATTCCATTTTCAGCAGCATATTTACACACCTCTTTTGTGCGGTTTTGATTTTTAATTACATAAGGGCAAGTGTTGCAACTGAACATGACCAGCAAGCCATTGTCAGTTTTTGCATCTTTCAGTGAAATTGTTTTGCCGGAAACATCTTTCATTTTTATTTCCGGCTTGGGGATGGGTGAACCTAAAGGCAATGGGTCACTGACAGTGTTTAAGGCCATCGCTAAAGCAGCTACAGGCAGGGCTGTAAATAATATCTTTTTCATAATTATAAATTTTGGGAATACACAAATTTCGGAAATCAGGTTGAGTAGTCAGCACCGTCTGCGGGGTTATCTTTCCGTTCGTCTGCTATCTTTTTTAATGAGGAGATGCTTACATTCAGTTCAAAACCAATCAGCAGTACCAGGGAGTTGATAAAAATTAATAACATGAGGATGAGTACCGTACCTATAGAACCATAGATCTGGTTATAATTTCCAAATCTGCCCACCCACCAGGAAAAAAGTACAGTAAGAAAAAGCATGAGAAATGTGGCAAGTATGGAACCGGGATTAATAAAATGCCATTTTTTATGCACTGCCGGAGCATGTCGATAGATATAAGATATACAGGCAAAAAACAGGAATACAATAACCACCCAACGGGCATTCAGAATGATATTCTTTACGGTTGAGTTTTCAATACCCACCCATTCCAGTACTGACCCTTGTGCTATGAGTAAAAGAATAGAAGCAAATACTATCACAAACAGTATTAGGGTGATTTTAATCGCCGTCCCTCTTTTTTGCAGATCGGTTCTTTTTCTGAACCCGATATAGTTTTTATCAAAGGATCGCATCACCCCCATTATCGCATTGGATGAGAAAAACATGGATAAAATAAAACCTAATGATAAAAGCCCGTTTCGGGGGTTATTGATAAAATCTTTTAAAAAATCAATAAGCACAGGCTTGTCTTTTTCACCGGGAATTACATCCTTAATCAGTTCATAAAGTTGAACTTCAATTTTATTGGAGATCGGTAAAAAAGGAATCAAAGTAAAAAGAAAGATAATGGCAGGTGGAATAGCCATCACAAAGTTAAATGCAATAGAAGATGCTCTTTCTGTCATACCAATAGTCTTTACCTGGCCAATAAAAAACATGATAACATCATATAGTGGTATGCCCCGGAAACCCGGTAATGAAGTCGATTTGCTTTTATGAATAATGATCTTTACCAGCGAAAGGGAGGCAATCTTATTTCCTATTTTGGTTAAGAGAGCCATTACTTTGTCAATTTTTGGGTTGCCTTTTTTACAGAATCCATTCTTCTTGTCAGTTCTTGCTGGTAAAGCCGTGCATATTTCATATGGTCGGTTAGATTGGTGGTGAAAACACTTGTACCATCAAATTTACTGCTGGCTACGAAGTACAGGTATTCAGTTTTTGGTGCATCAAGTACTGCATCAAGTGTTTCAATTGATGGCGTGCAGATAGGGCCGGGAGGAATGCCTGCATACATATAAGTATTATAAGGTGAATCAGTTTTAAGATGAACACCTAATACTCTCTTTAATCCAAAATTTTTCATTGCAAATTTTACAGTTGGGTCTGCCTGTAGTTTCATTCCAATTTTAATCCTGTTGAGGTAGGTGCTGGCGATATTGTATTTATCCGCTTTCTTATTTGTTTCTTCTTCCACAATAGAAGCTAAGGAAGAAATTTTCAACGGGCTGAGATGAAGACTATCAGCTTTTACTTTTCGTTCTGTTGTCCAGAACTTTTTATACGCTGTATAGAATTGTTCAAAAATTTTTTCCGGGCTGCTATTCCAGTTCACACTATAGGTATAAGGCATCACTATTGCCATTACTGTGTTGGTATCAACTCCGTAATTTTTTAATGAATCATTATTGTTGAGAAACTTTATCATTTGCAGCGAATCACATTCAAGGTCAAATTTCTTTCCCATTTTACCGGCAAATAATTCTTTTATTCTTTCTTTGGTGATTACCATTTTTACCGGAGATTGCTCGCCTGCTCTCAGCATCTTTATCAATTTATAAAGACTCATTCCATCTTTTAATTCGTAACGTCCGGATTTTACCGATTTGTATTTTAGCCAGCTGGCAACCCTGTTAAACCATGCAGTGTTTCCGATAACTTTCCTGTTCATCAGGTTTTCTTTCACTGTTTCAAGGCCTTCACCTGTTTTGATATAAAAATATTTTGATTCTTTTGCAGAAACAGAAGATCCTAAAACTTTCCAGGCAACAAACCCGGCAATTAATAAAGCAAGTAAGAATGCGCCGATAATAATTTTCTTTTTCATAGAACAAACAAATTAAATAAAAAACCCCGGCTCGCCTAAGACGAAACGGGGTCAATGCCTTTTTATAGTATTTTTTTATTTTGGTGTGCTGGCAGGTGGCGTAGTTGGGGTAGTAGTTGGTAATGTTAAAGTACCTGGTTGGTTCGCAGGTTGGCTGTTTG
>JANMFO010000347.1:0-6156 GCA_031374245.1 Chitinophagaceae bacterium
GTTTAGTGTATTCAGCATGTGTGCCTATCCACTTGATGTATAAATGAACTCTTGTTACCCCGAAATGATATTTACATATCATCCTGTAATTGTTACCTGCTATATCAAACACAACTCTGTTACTTCCATAACCTAACAAATCTGCTGAACCATAGGTCTCAGCAATATCTCCCGGCACATTCCAATCTGCCCTTTTGAGAAATGCTAACCAAATCCTGAAAGAACTTCTACTTCTTGCATTTTGTAAAGCAAACCCTTCAATTGACTTTCTCTTAATTAGCCTGACTTTCATTTATACTAATGTAAATATAGTAAAAGTTCACAAAATGTGAAGTATTTAAGGGGGTAATGATAAACCATAGAACCAACAACCCACAAAAAAGCCCTCAAATCATTTATTTTAAGGGCTTTTTTTATTATTTTTTGTGACCGCGATAGGATTCAAACCTATAACCTTCTGATCCGTAGTCAGATGCTCTATTCAATTGAGCTACGCAGCCAATCCGATTGATTGGGCGGCAAATATAGGACAAAAATATGTCGTAGAAAAGCAAAAAGCTGCTATTTGTTCCTCCAGTCAGGTACATACTTATCCAGTAATGCCTGAAATTCTTTGTAATTCTTAAGCCCCGAAAGATCGGAATCAGAAAGTAAAACTTCTACATTCTTATACCCCCTTTCATAAGCCTGCCGCAGGTAAACAATGGCCTGTTCAGGCTTATTATTTAAGGCATAACTACAGGCCAGCTGGTAATAAGTTTTGCCTTTGGAGGGATCAAGGCGAATCGCATTTTGTATGTACACAATTGCCGAATCATACTGCTGCATAGTATGATATATTAACCCAAGATTGAGGGAAGCTGTTTGAGAATTAGGATCCAACCTTGCTGCATGGCTCAGGTAAACAAAAGCAGAATCATTCAACTCAAGACTCATAAAAGCAACGCCGGCATTTGTATAGGCAGGTATATAAGCAGGATCCAGATCTTTAGCTTTCCTGTAATAATAAATGGCAGAGTCGTACACTTTCATATCATTATAAAAGTTGCCGACTGATTGATACATTAGTGCACTTTTTTCAGTCCTATTATATAATTGCTTCATAAAATAGTACCCTGCAGAATCATACTTTTTCAACTGCCGGTATACGCCGGAGATGTTTACCAAAAAAACAGGGTTTTCTGCATCCAAATTAATTGCCTTTAGCATGTACAACCTGGCTGAATCATAGTTTTTAACCCCCTGATGCACCAGCCCCATATTATTATAAAGCTGTGCATTCGAAGGATCTTTTGATAATGCCCTGCGGAAATACAACCTTGCCGAGTCATATCTTTTTTGTTCAAGAAAAGTAAGCCCCATATCATTCATAAATGAAGTACTGCCGGGATCAAACAATGAGGAGCCTTTAAGAAAATTAGTTACTGAATCCAGTTGACTAAGCTCCCTGAATATCCTGATTAGGTTTTTAGATGCAGGTTTATAACTTGGGTTTACAAATAATGCTCTTCTGAAATAAGACTTGGCTGAATCATAAATTTTTTCCTGGCCGTAAATAACCCCAAGGTTATTCAGGATCGATGGATTACCCGGCTCCAATTTTACAGCTTGTTGAAAAAAGTAGTAAGTGGAGTCCTGGTTCTTTTGTTCTTTATGTACCAAACCAAGATTAATAAGTGCAAAGGCAGAATACCTGTTGGCCTCCAACGCCATACGGTAATAAATTTTTGCAGAATCCAATTGCTTTAATGCAAAGCAGGAACGACCAAGGTTATTATAAGCTTCCTCATAAGAAGGGTCTAAAACACTGGCCATCCGGTAATACACTTTTGCTGAATCATATTCCTTCAACTCCCTGTAGAAATTACCGATGTAAACATTAACTATTGACTTATCCTGGTAATTGGCAAATGCTTTGGAATAATAAATCCTGGCAGAGTCATATTCCTTTAACTCAAAAAATGTTTTACTCAGCCCATTGTAAGCATTGATAAATTTAGGATCTGCTTTTATACTTTTTTTGAAATAGGAAATTGCCTGGTCATATTTTTTCCGGCCATAGTTTACCCAGCCAATATTATTGCTGGCATAAATATTATTAGGTTCTAGCTGCAACGCTTTTTCATAATATGCAATGGCAGAATCTCCTTTTGATAATGAATAATAATAATGACCGAGGTCTACATAAGCATCAGCATTTTCAGGATCCACTTCAAATGATTTTCGGTAATATTTTATAGCAGAGTCAGGTTTGCTCAATGTTTTATAAGCAAAGGCCAATGTAACATATGGGTATCGCCATTTAGGTGCTGCTATGATGGCTTTTTTTGCGTAAAAAATGGAGCTGTCAATCTTATTATTATCCAGGTGCAAAGAAGAAAGCGTATTAAGTATATATGCTGCATTTTTATCTGAAGCGTAGGCGGTATAAGCAAATTGAAACGCTTTATTAATATCAACCAATTGTCTACCCCTTCCAAAATAGCCCCTCGCTTTAAAAAAATACATTTTGCCTTCTAATGATTTGGCGAAGTCGGGATCATCAAGCATAATAATCCCAATAGCTTTCTCCAGCATATACCCCACTTCATAAAACTCTTGCCGGGATACTTTTTCCATTCTGTCGAGGCTGCTGTTTATTTCATCTGTTTCTTCTTCATCAGCAATCTGTGCCCGCAATTTTTGTATAGAAGCTGCATCCCTGCAATCGAGATAGAGGTTTATTTTACTTTGTGCAAAGTTGATGAACTCTACTGCCAGGGTTGACTGTGCATCCACTGTATATGAATTGCCCGGAAAATTTTTCTCCATCAATTCATAATAATATTCAGCTGATGCTTTACCCGTAAGCCGGCTGTTTTTTACAGCAGTATTAAAAAGATTGTAGGTCTCTAACAACAAGGTGTCAGCTGGTGTAAAACGCATGCTTCTTGTTCTGGCCAAACCGGAATAAACGAATGAATTGCCCGGGCCTTTTGTCTGTAGCTTTTTTGTACCCAGCCATTTTCTCAAATAGGCAGTGTCTACAATGCTTACTACTTTTTCAGTGCTATCGCCGTAAAAAAACGGGTCTTGCTTACTTTTAAACTTCTCCTGTGCAACAACCGGTACGTATTTATCAACATACTTCTGAATTTCTTCTAATGTAATTTTATTATCAGGCATACCAGCAGAATCGGCCATTCCGCTTAATCCATCTACCAGGTAGTAAGTAAATAATCCATGCCCATTACCAATAGACGCATCTTCCAGCGATTGCTGTCCTGCACCCGTTGCCAGCATAATAATTTCACCGACTCTTTTCTCAGATACGGCTGAGTTTAAAAATCTTTGACCTTCAGTTCCGCCGGGCATTTCGCTGGTGCGGCAGGCATCCATTATAAAATATACCTCTACATTTTTTGCAGTTTCTTTTGCTATCTTTTTTTTCAGGTTGTACAACTGCACATTTCCACCCGCCAGGTAGTTGTTTTTATCTCCCGCCGGGTTACAGTCATAAGTAATATAAAAAAACTCATCTTCATCAATAGCATCACCATGTCCTGCCAGATATATAAAAAGTCTATCCCCTTTTCTCAGCTTTTTAGCTTCCAGCCATTTAAATCCTTTTGACCAGAAATTTGCGGACACCGCCTGCTCATTCAGTAACATAAAAACATTGTCTTCACTTATTTTGCCCCCAGCCGGCGATTTCAGGTACTCCTTAAACATTTCTGCATCTTTATCGGCATAGTTTAACGGCCGCACATATTTGTACTTGGAAATGCCCATAATCATGGCAAAAGTCTGCGGGCCAATAATGGTGCTATCCCTCGGCTTAGGCGGAGACTGTCCGGCAACTGTAGACGCAGCAGCCAGAATTATAAAACAGGTAATAATTATGGAAAGATGAATTCTCATAAAATCAGACCAACTAAATTACGGATTTACAGGGGAATATCAACTTTGCCTGCCAGCAAAAACCGGCTAACTTTGAACGGCAATACTGGTACATAAACCCTGACATCTATAAAAACACTAAAGTTGCAACCTTTAGTTACATTATAATATCATTATCAAGCCGAACCACTTCTCTAAAAGCATTTCATGAAGAAACCATTACACAAACATATTGGTCACCATGCAAAAAATTTCCGAACCCATTTTACCAAATACCTGTATGAACGGGATACAATTTTTGCTACCCTCTGGGTTTTCATCTTCATTTTTGTGCTTGGTTCTATCCCACTTAATCTGGGCGTTATAAATCCCATCAAACTTGGATTAAAAGATTTTGATTCCAATGATATGAGCTATTCCAAATTGGGAGCAGCAAAAAATACGCCTGTTGATAAAAACATTGTAATAGTCAATATTGGTATGGCTGACCGGGAAGGTTTATCGCTGATGATAGATAAAGTAGCGACGATGAAGCCGAAGGTTATGGCTTTAGATGCCTATTTTGATGGACCCAGAGATCCTCACCAGGATTCAATGTTAAGTGAAACATTTAAAAGAAATAAAAACCTGGTTGCAGCTACCAAATTGGAATTAAGTGGTAAAGATGGTGATACTGTCAAACTTGGTGGAGTTTATATAAATACTGCTTCACAATATGCTTTTGTTAATTTCTTCGATGATTCAGTTTCCACCTTCCGTTATTATGAACCCTTCCTGGAAGATTATAAGGGAAAAGTTTACCCTTCTTTTTCATCGGCCATAGTAGCAGCTTATGATTCCAATGCCTATCATAAACTGGAAAAAAAGGGTGCTCATAAAATAATGATAAACTATACCCGAAAGGTTAATCAATACAAGGTATTCACTTTTGAAGATGTAATGATGGGTAACGTTTACGACTCAGCGATTACAGGTAAAATCGTATTGTTCGGCTATTTAAACGATGATCCCAACGACATTACGGACAAGAAATTCACTCCAATGAACAGCAGGTTTTACGGAAAATCAATTCCGGACATGAACGGTATTGTGGTGCATGCCAATATTATTTCGATGGCACTGGAGAAAAACTACGTAAAAAAGTTACCTTCGTGGGCAAATATTCTAATAGCAGTTCTTATTTGCTGGCTGCATATGTCATTCTTCGTCCGGTATTATCTTGAAAGCCATATCTGGTTCCATTTAGTAGCAAAGATTGCACAGGTTCTTTCTGCCATATTTTTCGTTTGGCTTGGTATTTATTTATTTGATCAATACCGGCTGAAAGTAGATTTGAAACTGAGCCTGATTGTAATTGTAATGGCAGTAGATGTTATTTATTTCTATGAAGCCTGGGCCGTATGGATGCACAAAAAATATAAATATCACACGGTTTTTAAACCACATCAACATTAATAACTAATCATTAAATACCTTAAACCTCAAACGATGAAAAAATTGCATTTCTTAATTGCTCTTTCCCTTTTCTCAGGAGTTGTTGAAGCACAGGAAAACAGTTTCCTGCTGTACAGTTTCAAAGGAAATGTATCGGTAGTAGAAAACAAAGTGGAGAGCAAAGCTAAAGTTGGTAAACCACTTGCCAGTAGTGCCACTGTTAAAGTACCTGCCGGTTCTATGGTAACATTAATTTGCAATGAAGCTGCCATGTTTACCCTTAATAAGCCAGGGACTTATTCGCTGAAAATGTTTGGCGATTCCTGCAAGGTTAGCAGCAATTCGGTTAGTGCTAACTATGTAAAATATGTGTGGGCACAAATGACAAAATCAAGCGGCTCGGCTGGTAGCAACCGCAAAGCCTATATGAATACAGTGGGTGCAGTAAGCCGTTCTATTAATAATATCTGGATTGATCCCCGACTGGATACATTGAATTATTCTGGTGGTGATTTCCCCCTTTCATGGAAATCCTATTCTGAAGCAAAGGATTTCGAGTTTCTTTTATATAATTGAACACTTTTATTTCATCGTTTTCTTCCCCTTTAATGGCTGCTGTCCAGTAATAGGAATTACCCGGTTTTATTTTTGAAGAAATATCTGCAATAGGAATTTTTAGTTTCGAAATAAAAGTGGTAAAGAAAGGGGTACTGATGTTATTGGCATTATATAAAAGAAACTCGAAATCCTTTGCTTCAGAATAGGATTTCCATGAAAGGGGGAAATCACCACCAGAATAATTCAATGTATCCAGTCGGGGATCAATCCAGATATTATTAATAG
>JANMFO010000381.1:0-4550 GCA_031374245.1 Chitinophagaceae bacterium
ATGGAGTACGAGTCTTGATGAAACAATTACAGAAAAAATGAGGCTCTTTGGTGAAAAAACCGGAATGGCTTTTCAAATAAAAGACGATTTATTCGATTATGCCAGCGAAAATGTTGGCAAGCCAACCGGTAACGACATCAAAGAAAAAAAACTAACACTGCCGCTTATTTATACACTTAACAATACCGACAAAGAAACCCGGAGAAAAATTATTTACATCGTTAAAAATAATAATAACGATAAAGAAAAAGTAAACTGGGTTATTCAAAAAGTTGTAGAGGCTGGAGGCATAGCTTATGCCACAGACAAAATGAATTGTTATAAGAATGAGGCTATTGACATACTTCATCATTTTCCCGAAAGTCCTGTCAGGAAGGGATTAGAGGATATGGTACTTTTTGTAACAGACAGAAAATATTAACACAGACAGGCGAATGGAAAAGAGATGGAACATACTATCATGCGATGAAAATAAAAAAAATACTTTACAACAAACGTTGAAAGTACATCCGGTAGTCTGTAAAATATTAGTGCAACGGGGTATTGAAACCTTTGAACAAGCGAAAGATTTTTTTCGTCCTTCCCTTACCGATCTTCATGACCCCTGGTTGATGAAAGACATGGATAAAGCAGTGGAAAGAATTGTTACTGCTGTAAACTCCAATGAAAAAATTTTAGTATTTGGCGACTATGATGTGGATGGTACCACTTCAGTAGCCACCATATACCAGTTTCTTAGAAAGATTCATTCTAACTTTGATTTTTATATTCCGCATCGGTATCGGGAGGGGTATGGAGTAAGCAAAGCCGGAATTGATTTTGCAAAAGAGAACGGATTCACCCTTATCATTTCACTGGATTGCGGTATCAAATCATTTGACCTTATCACTTACGCCAAAGAAATCGGAATTGATTTTGTGGTTTGCGATCACCATCTTCCGGATGATATATTACCACCTGCTTTTGCAATTCTGAATCCAAAACAAAAAGATTGTAATTATCCTTACAAAGAGCTCTGTGGATGTGGTGTTGGCTTCAAATTAATTACGGCTCTGGCACCACAGTTCAGTTTAAGCGATGATGATGTTTTTGAATATCTTGATTTAGTTGCCACGGCAATTGCTGCAGATATTGTCCCAATGACAGGCGAAAACCGCATATTTGCTTTTCATGGTTTGATAAAAGCAAATAAAAATCCTAATAATGGAATAAAAGCATTGGCGCAACTGAGTAAACTAGAAACAACATTGAATATCAGCAATCTTGTTTTTATGATTGCCCCACGGGTAAATGCTGCCGGAAGAATGGATGATGCAAAAAAAGCTGTGCAAATGTTTGTGGCAGAAAGCTATGATGAAGCATTGCAATATGCAGAACTGCTCCACAGCGATAATACCGACAGAAAAGAAGCGGATAGCAGCATTACAGAAGAAGCACTTGCAATGATTAATGATAATGAAAGTTGGAAAAATAATAAATCGACCTTGGTGTTTCAGTCTCATTGGCATAAAGGCGTAGTGGGTATTGTTGCTTCAAGGTTGATTGAACATTTTTACAGGCCTACAATTGTACTTACACAGTCTGGTGATTATGCAGCTGGCAGTGCCCGTAGCGTTCCGGGTTTTAATTTATACGAAGCCATTCATGCATGCAGGGAACATTTGCTTGGCTATGGCGGTCATTTTGCGGCAGCAGGCATGACACTTGAACTTGATCAGGTTAATGCTTTCCGTACAAAATTTGAAGAAGTCGTTTCATCAACAATTAATCCTGAACACCTGATACCAGAAATTGTAATTGACGCTGAAATTTCTTTGAAAGATATCAAATATCCATTCTTTAATATTCTCAATCAGATGGAACCATTTGGACCAGAGAATCTACGTCCTGTTTTTATAGTCCGGAATGTAACTGATACCGGTTATTCAAAAATTGCAAAAGAAAAACATATTCGATTTTCAGTAAAACAAGACAATACAACTTTTACTGGTATTGGCTTTGGCATGGCTGATAAATTCCCTTTACTACAAAACGGTCATCCGGTAGATATTGTTTTCAAAATAGGAGAAAATGAATGGAATGGAGAAAAGAATCTCCAATTAAGAGTTATTGATTTAAAACCCTCTCACTTCTGATTTTTATAACTCATATTCATTCAACAAAAGCATATTTCTTTTCTCATCTAATAAAGATTTTCCTTAGCTTAGCCGCCTCATTTGTACAAGACCTTTGTCTTATAAAAACCTGATAATAATCTGATAACCTTCTTTATTATTTTGTTTTAAAAAATCACATGACTTTGCATTGCCATCGGCAATGACGATAACTGTTTCTAAAAAATAAAAATGCTGTTTATGAGAAAACTCTACTTGCTTTTTTTAAGTTCATTTCTATTTGCCTGTATTCAAAGTTTTTCGCAGATTAGTCTATCAGGACCTGCATATACACAAGATTTTAATACATTGGCTATTTCAGGAACAAGCTCAACACTACCTTCAGGGTGGTTACTGTCTGAATCTGCTGTCAATGCAAATGCATTATATACTGCCGGAACCGGATCCAGTAATTCAGGTGATACATACAGCTTTGGAGCATCTGCAAATACGGAAAGGGCCTTTGGTGGATTACAATCAGGAAGTTTAATTCCTACTATTGGTGCCTCATTTACAAATAATACTGGAAGTACTTTAACCTCTCTTACCCTTTCTTTTACAGGTGAACAGTGGAGAATTGGGACTCTGTCAAGAGCAGACAGGTTAGATTTTCAATATAGCGTAAACGCTACAAGTTTGACTACTGGAACATGGGTAGATGAAAACAATCTTGACTTTACCGCACCAAACACTACCGGACCTGTTGGGGCACTTGATGGAAACCTTGCTGCAAATCGCACAGTAATTTCTTTTAACTTAATTGGCCTTTCTATTTCAAATGGTTCAACTTTTTTCATTCGATGGACTGATTTTAATGCAACAGGATCTGATGATGGTTTAAGCATTGATGATTTTACAGTTGCCGCTACCGGTGGTTCAGGACCGTTGACAATTACAACTGCATCACCTTTACCAACTGGTACTATTGGAGTTGCATATAACCAAACCATCTCTGCTTCAGGCGGTACATTACCTTATTCATTTTCAGTTTCTGCAGGAGCATTGCCAACAGGTACAACTTTAGCTGCATCTGGTGCTATTACAGGCACCCCAACTGCTTCCGGTACTTTTAATTTCACTGTTGATGTAACTGATGCAGCCCCTGCTACTGTTTCCAAAGCTTTTGCTATTACAATCATAAATGCCCCTTGCAGCCCACCCACTCATACAATAGCAGAAATACAGGGAACAGGCAATGCATCACCATTGGTTGGAAATGTTGAAACAACAAGTGGTATTGTTACTGGCATCCGTTCCAATGGTTTCTTTATGCAAACACCGGATGCCGGTGCTGATGCTGATCCAAATACTTCTGAAGGAATTTTCGTATTTACATCCAGTGCTCCGCCACCTGCGGTTGTAATCGGGAACAATGTTTGTGTAACAGGTACGATTGTAGAATTTGTTCCCTCTACCGATCCAAATAGTCCGGCACAAACAGAAATCGTTTCTCCTTCTGTAACTGTTTTAAGCACCGGCAACCCTTTACCTGCAGCTATTATATTAACAACCGCTAATACAAATCCGGCAGGTGGTCTTTATCAATTAGAACGATTTGAAGGAATGAGGGTGCAGGTTAATTCAATGACCGTAGTTGCACCCACACAAGGAAATAAAAATGAATCCGCTGCAACTTCTGTTAGTAATGGATTTTTCTATGGTGTTATTACAGGTGTTGCTCGACCTTTCCGTGAAGCTGGTGTTGCCCAACCCGATCCTTTACCTCCCGGTGCACCTGTTACTGTTACAAGATGGGATGCAAATCCTGAGTTAATTGGTGTGGGTAGTAATTCACTTGGTGCACCTGCAATTGATGTGGCAACTGGCGCAATTCTCACAAATGTAGTTGGCCCTCTGGATTACAGAAGCCGTGCATATACAATAGATATTGATCCGGCAAGTTTACCGGTTGTCAGTAACAATGGCTTAACCTTTACTGCAGTCCCGGTACAAACTAGTGATGAACTAACTGTGGCATCTTTTAATGTTGAAAGATTTTATGATGATTTTAATGATCCAAATGGCGATGCTGTATTAACAACAACCGCCTATAATAATCGTCTTAACAAAGTTTCATTAGCAATTCGTAATGTTCTTCGTACACCCGATATTCTTTGCATGGTGGAAGTTGAAAAGCTTACGGTTTTACAAGCTATTGCGGCAAAAGTTAATGCTGATGCTGTTACAGCCGGACAACCAAATCCAAATTATGTAGCTTATCTGGTAGAAGGAAACGATGTTGGGGGGATTGATGTTGGCTTCTTAGTTAAATCTGCAAGAGTAACTGTTGCAAGTGTTACACAATACGGATTAACTGATACTTATATTAATCCGACAACCGGTTTACCAGAACTCCTTAATGACCGTCCGCCATTAGTTTTGAATGGAACATTTACA
>JANMFO010000025.1:0-2002 GCA_031374245.1 Chitinophagaceae bacterium
CGATACAATTCAGTTCACTTCATTAAAACCATTTCGCATAAAAGTATCCGGCAGGTTGAAACACTACATGAATGCGTTTGGCGAAGAAGTGATCGTTGATAATTCCGACCATGCCATTACTATTGCCTGTGAGAAAACAGGAGCAGTGGTAAATGACTATACGGCTGCCCCCATCTATTTTTCCGATGCTTCCAACGGTGCACATGAGTGGCTGATAGAATTTGATAAGGAGCCGGAAAGCCTTGAAGCATTTACGAATGAACTGGATACTGCCCTCAAAAATATTAACAGTGACTATGAAGCCAAACGGCATAAAAGTATTGCTTTACGATTACCTATCGTTCATGCTTTAAAGAAAGGAACGTTTGCTGAATGGCTTCGCATTAAAGGAAAGCTGGGTGGACAGCATAAAGTGCCGAGACTAAGTAATGAAAGAAAATTGCTGGAAGAGATTTTAACTCTTGCATAAAAATTACATTTGCTAATACAAATACCAAAACAATGAAATTACTAGAAGGAAAAGTTACTATCGTTACCGGTGCTGCCCGTGGCATTGGTGAAGCCATTGCGATAAAATTTGCAGAACAGGGAGCTAATGTTGCCTTTACATATGTTAGCGACAGCAGTGCGGAAAAAGCAGCGGCCTTAGAAACCAAACTTACAGGCTTAGGAGTAAAAGCCAAAGCCTATAAAAGTAATGCCGGTGATTTTGCACAGTGTGAAGCCTTTGTAACTGATGTATTGAAAGAATTCGGCAACATTGATATTTGTGTAAACAACGCAGGTATATCAAAAGATAATTTATTACTCCGCATGACACCGGAGCAATGGAATGATGTGATACAGGTAAACCTGAATAGTGTTTTTTATATGACCAAGCAGGTTATCCGCCCGATGATGAAAGCAAAGGCTGGCTCTATCATCAATATGAGTTCCATTATTGGAGAAATAGGTAATGCAGGACAAAGCAGTTATGCAGCCAGCAAAGCAGGCATTATTGGTTTTACAAAATCAGTTGCCAAAGAATTGGGCAGCCGCAATATCCGTTGCAATGCTATTGCTCCCGGTTTTGTAGAAGCAGATATGACCAGTTATTTGAAAGATGGTGAAGGTGCTGATAAGTATAAAGCTGGTATTCCTTTAGGTAAGTTTGCTTCGCCGGAAGATATTGCGAATGCTACGTTGTTTTTGGCGTCTGGGTTATCTTCTTATATAACCGGGCAAACGTTAAGTGTTTGTGGAGGATTGAATATGTAAAGTAGTGAGTGCTAAGTATTAAGTTTTAAGTATTCCCATTCAAGACAAACTGACATGCTTACTACTTATAACTTATTACCTATTACTTTTCTTAACCCTGAAGTTTGATATTTCTCTTTTTAATATAAGCATGCCATAAAATCATCGCCGCCACTGTACGATGTGGTCGCCACTGTTCAGCAATTTCCAGCATTTTTTCTTTGCTTATGTCTTTTGGTAATTGCTTTACTTCTTTAAGACTGTTTACTAAGGCAATATCCCCTAGTGGAAATAAGTCGGTTCGTTGTAAAGCATGCATCAGGTACACATCAATGGTCCAGTGGCCGATGCCTTTTAATTGAATAAGAATGTTTCTTACTTCCTCATCTGGTAATAATGATAATTGTGCAAGTCTTATTTTTTTTGATTGAACGGCTTTCGCTAACTCTCTTGCATAAATAATTTTTTGCCGGCTGAAATAACATGCCCTTAATTCTTCATCACTCAATAAAATAATTTTTGATGGAGTGACAATCCCAATCTTTTCCCGTAATTTTTTAAATGCTGCATAAGCAGAAGCCAATGAAACCTGCTGTTCCAATATGGTAAGAACCAATGTTTGAAAAGTATTCGGTCTTGTCCACATTGGCGGAAGACCATGCTGCTTTATTATTTTACCAAGGTCGGCGTCTTTTTTTTGTCAAACATTCTAAGATTCCAGTTACCGTTAAAACGAGATTAGGTTGGTGCAATGAATCACTCAACG
>JANMFO010000067.1:0-7943 GCA_031374245.1 Chitinophagaceae bacterium
AACGAACGATATACATCCAGCACTTTCCATTCAACTGCATCCGCCGGTAATCGTTTAAAATAATTATCAGCATAAGCAATGCGGACTTTTGTCCAATCCAGTTTACCGGTATAATTAAAAGCATGTTTTATTGCGCCAGCATCATTACCATCTGTTCCGTTGATGGCAGCAAATACAATAGCCGCATCTTCAGCACTTCTGCAAATAGGGCCAACTTTATCTAAACTCCAGCAAAGTACCATTGCACCGTATCGGCTTACAGAACCAAAAGTTGGCCGCAAACCAGTAGCACCGCAGCGGGTAGATGGTGATACAATAGAACCTAACGTTTCTGTGCCAATAGCAAAGGGCAACAAACCTGCCGCTACTGCCGAAGCAGACCCGGCTGATGAACCACTGGAACCTTCTTGCAGATTCCATGGATTTTTTGTTTCACCACCAAACCATTTGTTATTATTAGCTAATGCACCCATCGAAAGCTTAGTGCATAATACAGCACCAAAGTTTTTTAAAGTAGTGTACACATATGCATCAACATCCAGCACCTGATCCTTGTAAGGAGCAGAGCCAAACGTTGTTTTGTAGCCTTTTACGGCAAACAAATCTTTTAATCCATAAGGGATGCCATGTAGTGGCCCCCGGTAATATCCTTCACTCAATTCTTTATCGGCTTGTTTGGCTTGCTGAAGAGCAAGGTCTTCCGTTAAAGTGATGACACATTGCAAAGTATCACCCCATTTTTTTAACCTGGCGATGAAAAATTTTGTCAGCTCAACCGAACTTATTTTTTTATTAATGATAAGCGATGCCAGTTGTGGAATAGAATAAAAAGCAAGATCATTGATATTAGCAGGCAATTCCATTTTGTAAGGAATATCCCAGTTGATCCTTATTTTCTTGGTAGGGATTTTCATGCCTGCCGGTGCAGGATTGAAAGCAAAAGGGTAAGGGATATCGTTTGCAGGTAAGGTTCGATGTAATCCTTTGTAGAGTTGCAGGTTGCTGTTCATACCGCTTAGCATGGAATCTGCTTCGGCTTCAGTAAAATCAAGGTCGTAGAATTTTACTGTTTGCTGAATCATTTTTGTTGAATCAGCTTTTGTTTGCGCCTGAAGTGAAAAAACAATAACAGATAAGAGAAGAGTAAAAAACAATTTCATAAAATCAGTTTTTGGAAACTGAAATTACATAAATAATTGGCTGCTACCATTTCTAAAGAATATTATGGAGTTGCATATGTTGCAGCAGTATAATTGTTTTGGCATCGTTTATCTCCCCGGTTTCAACCATTGTTACTGCTTTTGTAAAAGGGAATTCCAGCACTTCAATATCTTCCTGCTCATGTTCTATACCACCGCCATTGTTTACCTTCATGACTGAACTGTATTCTGCAATAAACAGGTATAAAATTTCCGTAACAGACCCCGGTGACATATAAGCTTCCATTACTTTTTGTACATGCGAGACTTTGTACCCGGTTTCTTCTTCTGCCTCTCTTTTGGCACATTCTTCCGGGTTGTCTTTATCCAGCAGACCGGCACATACTTCTATCAGCATACCAGTTTCATTTCCATTAATATAGGTGGGTAAGCGGAACTGCCGGGTCAGTATCACTGTTTTTTGCTCTTTGTTGTACAGTAATATACCAGCACCATTTCCCCGGTCATAAGCCTCTCGGGTTTGTGTTTGCCAGGAGCCATTGCTTTTTAAGTAATCGTAGGAAACTTTTTTAAGTGTGTACCAGTTGTTGGAGAGTGTTTCTGTTTGAATATTTTTTATTTTTTTTCTTGGCATACGGGATATCTCTATTCGGAGATAAATTTTAAACCTTTTTCTTTGAATATACTATTTACTGCTAAATATGTTGTTACTGCAAATTAATTTTTTTAAGTAACTCTGTTGTAATTAACTGGCAAAGTTTCATTTTACCATCCGGAGATAAATGTCCCCTATCGGCATATAACTGTGGACAATCGTAATAATCTGTGCAAACTTTATCGAAATCAATTATCGTAACACTATCCACTAATTTCTGGGCAACTAATTCCTTTACAAGTTTTTTTCTGTAAGTTTCTATATTATCAGTCTCACCATTATTATTAAAAACTGCAAATGTTTTATTTCTCAGTCGCCATAAAAACCCGGTAAACCTGTTCATAGTAGCAGGCTTTTCATCAATTCCAAATTCTGGTAATGACAGAACCATGGGTTTGATATTATAATGGAGCAAGGTTTTTATTATTTGTATGACATGATAGGAATAGAAACCGGAACCCATCTGGCCAGTTGCATCATTTACGCCAGCTACCAAAATGCAGTAGTCTGGTCGGCTTTCAATAATAAATTTTGATGAATGATGTTTTGATTTTTCTTTAAAAAGGTTTTGATATACAAACTTGGTTTTTGCAGAACTTTCCCCGGCACCAAGAACTCTACTATTGATATTAGTATCTAGTAATAAACGATGAACTATTGAGTCGACTTTTTCTTTTTCGATCCAGCTATCCCCGATAATCCCAATTGTGAGAACAGTATCCTTCGGCCCGGTTACTGAATAATAAGGGAGCTTTTTTGAGTAAGAAAATCTATCAATCAGATACCAGGTGATAATTATACTCAATATTAAAAAAAATACTGCACTGAGTAATATTACTTTTTTTTTCAGTTTATTTTTTTTCACAGTAAATGCTTTTAAACCTGCTGCGGCCAATATCAATGCTGGTGAGGTTTTCTACTTATAGTAGTACGATTCTATAAAGTTACATGGTTTAACTAAAAATTTTCTACACTAAAACTTGCGGAAGAAATATTGTTTCACAGAATTGTTCGTAGGCACTAAAATATTTTTTCTATTTTTTCGAACTGGCATGTTCGCAATATACAACCCTTAAAAGTTAGAGTACAGTGGCTAGTTAAAAGTAGTCAGTACTTCGTTATATTGTTTTAATACAACAAAGTAACTGTATTATTGCTAACATACAAATCTATGAACAAAATTATTTTTTGCTTAAATTAGAATAACTGCGATAAGATTTCTAAGACGAAATTGTAATTATTGAGATTTTTTATACCCCTGCTAAATATTGACTTTGTATATACTTTGCCACCTCTGCCAAATTCTTTGTTTTTTCGAAAACGGCTAACTGGCGGTCTGCACCCGTACCATTTTCCAGCATTTTGTGTACATGGGCTATACGGTGGCGGCTGCCAAGATGATCAAGTACCGGGTCAAGAAAATCGAGCAGTTCATATATCAAAGCCCTGGTATTTACTTCTTCTTCTTTGCCAAAATCTATCAGGTAGCCATCTACTCCGTAGCGGCTGGCCCGCCATTTATTTTCATTCAGCAAGGCACGGGAGTATTGGATAAAGTTCAGGTTCTTACTGCGCAGCATATATATTCTTGCACATATAGCCTGGAACAATGCAGCAATAGTAATCGTTTCATCCACTGTCATCGGTATATCACATATCCTGAATTCTACTGTATTAAAAAATGGATGCACTCTTAAGTCCCACCATATTTTTTTTGCATTATCAATACAATTTGTTTTGATCAGCATCTTCACATAGTTGTCATACGCTTCTATGCTGTCAAATGCATCGGGTATACCGGTGCGGGGAAACTTATCAAATACTTTAGTGCGAAAAGATTTATAACCCGTCATCCTTCCTTCCCAGAAAGGGGAATTGGTACTGAGGGCAAATACATGCGGCAAAAAATAACGGGTGCTGTTGGCAATGTGGTTAGCCATTTCCCTGTTCTCCATACCTACATGCACATGCAAGCCAAAAATTAAATTACTTCTTGCTGCTTCCTGCAGCTCGTTTACCAATTCATTGTAACGGATATGGTCGGTTATCAACTGGCTTTCCCAATGGCTGAAAGGGTGGGTGCCTGATGCGCCCATGGCAAAACCTAATCCATCTGCAATACCGGAAATTGTTTTGCGGAGTGTGGCCACATCAGTATAAGCTTCATCAATGTCGGCGCAAATATCGGTACCCACTTCCACTACGGCCTGGTGCATCTCTGCCTTAACTTTATCCTTTATTATCTTTTGCCCTTCCTGTACTATTTTTTGTTCATGGCTTTTCAGCTCAAATGTTTTAGGGTCAAGCACCATGTATTCTTCTTCTACGCCGAGGGTAAAACTTTTGTAATTCAGGTTCATCTTTTCAATTTATAGTTTGTGGTTTGTAGTTTATAGTTGGTATTCCGGAATGCAGAAAGACTTTTCGATTTGCTTATCTCTTTAACTACAAACCACAAACTATAGACTACAAACTATTTTATACTAAAGGATTTTTATTTGCACCTCTCTTTACATATTCTCCCCATGTAAGATTGTCTTCACCTTCTTTGTTTTCCAATGCTTTTTCTATTGCATAGTTGGCAGCTGTTTCCACCACCCATTCAAAATTTTCTTCACCCACACTTGTTCTTTCGGCATCAGGAGCAGGGTTGCAGAAATCTATTGCGTAAGGCACACCATCTCTCACGGCTAATTCAACCGTATTGAAATCGTAACCGAGATAGGCATTGATTTTAAGTACAATCTCTGTCATTTGTTTCAAACGTTCCGGTGATGGCTGAAAGTCGGCCACATAGCGAAGATGATGCGGGTTGCGGGGTTCGTACGACATGATGCGTACATGTTTACCACCAATGCAATAGCAACGATAGTATTCAGTGAATACAATTTCTTCCTGCAGCAGCATTACCAGCTGACCTGTTTCGCTATGCTTATTAAAAAAATCTTCTGCACTATCCAATCTGTAAACATGTTTCCATCCGCCACCCGCAAATGGTTTCATGTATGCCGGAAATCCAACGTATTTGAAAATAGAATCCCAATCAAGTGGAAAAGCTAAGTTGCTGAAGGATTCATCGGACGTATCATCCGGTAAATCTCTTGAAGGTATGATGGCTGTTTTAGGAACAGGGACATCCACTTTTGTCATCAGGCAATTATTGAAATATTTATCATCAGCACTCCACCAAAAAGGGTTGTTGATAACAGCAGTTCCGGTTACAGCAGCATTCTTTAACCAAGTGCGGTAGAATGGAACATCCTGAGAAATGCGGTCAATAATTACGGTATAGCCACTATGCACACCCTGCATCGCTTTGTCAATTTTTACAGGCTCGGCTATAATGCCGGGAACATTTTTACTGTTAACCCTTGCTACAAATGCGTCAGGAAATGAACGTTCCTTTCCGTGGAGAACACCAATTTTCTTCATAAAGATTTTTTAATTAATTAAGTAAATGGGAAAGCCATTACAATAACTGAATTTACCAGACCGGAGCGGCTTTCTCAAATTTATTTTTTCGGAGCCAAATAAACAAATTAATCCGATTGGGTCTGACGGATACCGTCTGACCCAATCCGATTCAAATGATAATCAGACTGAGACTGTCTGACCATTATTAATAAATGCTTAATTTTGAAGTCATGCATTCAGCAAACGTATCCGGCATCCTTGTAGAAGTTGACTATATAAAGTCTGAATTTCTTCAGCGGGAGGTGAAAGTTGACTTTTACCTGCCACAAAATGTAGCCGACCCATCTCAAATGAGCCTGCTCCTGATTAATGACGGTCAGGATATGGAGAAAATGGGTTTTGAATCTATCCTTGAAAAATTATATACGACACAATCTATAACACCGTTGCTTTGTGTGGCTATCCATTGCGGACCAGAACGCAGAATGGAATACGGTGTTGCCGGCATACCTGATTACAAAGACCGGGGTGCCAGCGCAGAATTATACACCTCTTTTATTTTTGAGGAACTGCTTCCTTTTATAAGAAAAAAATATGCTGTTCCTTCTTTCAGGGAAAAAGCATTTGCAGGGTTCTCACTGGGTGGGCTAAGTGCCCTTGACATTGTGTGGAGCCATCCGGATGAATTCCAAAAAGTAGGTGTTTTTTCCGCTTCACTTTGGTGGCGCAGTATTGATCAGGCAGTTGAGGAATATGATGATGATAAGCACCGCATCATCCACCAGCAGGTAAGGAAAGGACAGCATTATCCCTGGCTGAAATTCTTTTTCCAGTGTGGTAATATGGATGAAACGAAAGACCGTAACCACAACGGTATTATTGATTCAATAGATGATACCATGGATTTAATGAAAGAGCTGGAACTAAAAGGATTTAATAAGGAAAATGATATTCACTATTTAGAGCTAAAAGATGGCCATCATGATGTGTTTACCTGGGGCAGGGCAATGCCGGTATTTTTGAAATGGGGTTGGGGAATTGAAAAGAAATAAAGTGAGGAATATATCTGAAAAGAAAAAGCCGGTTCGTTTTTAGCGAACCGGCTTTTTTATAAATAATAAAATGGTTAATTGAAAATATATCTGAGACCCATCTGCATATAGTAAGTAGAAGCAACGCTGAGGTTATCTCTGAATGTTCTGGTAACAATTTGACCTCTGTCAGTTTGCAACCTGAATGTTGGAACCACTGTTCCGCCTGTAACAAGTGAGCCTTGGTTCTGTGGTACCAGGATAGAACTGGCATTGATTGTTTTTTGTTTACCCCAGCTTGGGTTCAGCATATTTCCAACGTTGAAAATATCAAGGCTGAATTGAATTGTATTCCTGTTCTTTCCAATATTGGTAAACACATCCTGTAACAGTTTCATATCAACCTGGTTTCTCCATGGAATTTGTGCCCCGTTTCTTTCTGCATACTGCCCTCTATGTGCTTTCAGGTATTTATCCTGATTGATATAATCTTCGAATAATTGGGCTTGCTGTGCAGGGGTATAAATAATACCATTGATGTTACCAGTGGCTACAAATTGTATTTCATTTGGATCCTTGGCATTTTTTGGAATATAAATAAGATCATTACCATTTACCCCATCACGGTTAAAGTCAGCCCCATAAACATAAGAGAACCTGCCATCGATAGATCCCTGGTAGATTACAGCTATAGTTGTTGCAAAATGTTTAAAGTATTCTTTACGGTAAGATAGAGAACCTATAACTCTGTCAGGTACAACAAAACTTGCATGAGACAGACCAGGTATGTTAGCGCCATTTACTGAAGGAATTAAACTCCAGGTATTAAAGGGCTGGTCACCAACTCCATCAAATAAAGTATTGGCAAATGATTTAGTGTACGCTACATTAGCAGCAAAACCTTTTGAGAATGTTTTTTCAAACTTAACTGTAAGAGAAGCATAATGTCCTCTTTTCTCATTACCACTTACCACCATACTGAATGGAGTAGTACCAGCAGCACTAGGTCTCAGTATACCCGGGCCAAAAGAAGAAAGTCTGTTAATGTGATTAGCGCCGTTTGTTGTAATCGGATACATCATTCTGCTATCAGGGTATCCGGTAACATTTAATGGAGAAGGTGCATTCAAATTAATGTTTCTGGAATAAAGAACATTGTAATCTCTATTATAAATACCTTCTATAGTAGCTATTATACCTTTTGGTAATTTAAAATCAACGGCGAGGCTTGTTTTCCAGGTTTGTGGCATTTTGAAATTTTCTGCAAATGCTGTGATGCCGGTACCCATAGTTGTACCTGCTACAGGTGGTGTGGCTGGTCTGTAAAAACCAACATTTGGATTAAACGGTCCAAATGTATTGGCAGTCCCGTTAAATGCCTGAGTAACCTGGAGCATTCCAGAGTTTGAAGACTGTCCAACTATATATACATAAGGAACTCTTCCTGTAAATATACCGGTGCCGCCACGAATTTGAAGAGAACGGTCTCCATATAAATCCCAGTTAAAACCGATACGGGGAGAAAGTAAAATCTTTACTTTTGGAAGAGTACCTGTATTTACTTTTGCGCCACCGGCAAATGTTAATGCAGAAACAAGTGGATTTTCTTTTACTTCCGCTACATCAGGGTAGGAAGATCTGTCAGCTCTTAAACCTACAGTCAATTTTAAATTTTTTGAAGTT
>JANMFO010000068.1:0-2674 GCA_031374245.1 Chitinophagaceae bacterium
CTTTCCCTTTAATATATTTCATTTCACCCTTCTTCATAGAAATTCCGTTGGGACTGTCCGAGTCGGGTTTGTAATCAGCTGCGAAATGCGGGCCATAAACAATCGGTGCTTCACCATATTGTTCACGACCAAGATAATAAACCAGGTTGATAGGGTTGTCAACATTGTTCATATCAACAGCCGGGTTAGCATTTGAACGGATTAATGCAGTGAAATACATAAAGTATCCCAGCATCATAAACGCATAACACCAGAGGGATAGTTTTAATATTTTTAATGCGCCTGGTTTTATAAAATAACCCGCTGCGTACGCCACACCACCAACTAAAAGGAACTTAAGGAATTTTAAACCACCAGAACCAAGGCTTACAATAAATGGCAGTAACGATAAGCCGAGGAAGAATACAAAGAATATAATAAGCTTCGGTTTGGAAATATTTTTTTCATTGAATCTCAATGCCCATGCAATGAGGGCTGCCAATGCCAAAAAATAAAATGCAAAACCAGAGAAGAATGGCAGACCTAATTTATTAACAAAGAAAACATCAAATTGGCCTGCACCTTTCATTGAATATTTAATGACAGCCACCTGTACTAAGCCAGTAATAAGACAACCGATAATAAATGCGATGATAGCTCCTTTGTTGGTAGCCTGGTAGCGGCGGTAGTAATAAATCATTACCACAGCAGGGATACACAACAGGTTTAATAAGTGTACGCCGATGGATAATCCCATCATAAAGAAAAAGAAAACAATCCAGCGGTCACTTCTAGCTTTAGCATAAGGGTCTGTTCCGGCTTGTTCATCGGCATGTTCCCATTTCAGCATACACCAGAAGACTAATGCAGTGAAGAAAGAAGATAAGGCATATACTTCACCTTCCACAGCACTAAACCAGAATGAATCACTAAATGTATAAGCTAGTGCACCCACGGCACCGGCGGCCATGGTTGTAAAAGTTTGCGAAGCATTTAATTGCTCACCTGCACCAACAAACATTTTGCGGGCAAAGTGGGTAATACTCCAGAATAAGAAAAGGATAGTAGCAGCACTGGCCAATGCACTCATAAAGTTGACAGCACTGGCGGCCGTGTGGCCATTATCACCAAAAAGTATGATAAAGAAACGACCTAATAGTACAAACAATGGCGCACCTGGTGGGTGGGGAAGCTGTACTTTGGCAGCACTGGCAATAAATTCACCCGTATCCCATAAACTCCCCCTTGCTTCACGGGTTAGGAAATAGGTAGCCATGGAAATAAAGAAAACAGCCCAGCCAGTAATGTTATTGACTTTTCTAAAGTTCATAAAATAAACAATTGGTTTTTTATTCCTTGATAATCCTGAGTTTATCGAAGGATTGAAAGAAAGCAAAAATAGGGATATTCAGTTCACAGTCAGCAGTGGGTAATAGGCTGTTTTTCAGTAGAAAATCTTAAAGATGAGGAACGGTTCGTCACCTATTCAAAATAGACCTTGATTGTCTGGTAGGAAAGTTGTCCCTGCCTTAGCTTTTCAGAAAAACCCTTTAGCCCAAAAAGACCGGCAGCATTGCCTTTATTGATGGCGATTTCCAGATATCCGGCGCTATTGAACAGCGCCAATTTTTCTCCTTCTGGTACATCAGCATAGCTTTCGCTGATGCGATCAATAGTTTCATCCCTTTTGAATACGATACGAAAGCTTCTGCCTTTCCGTTGTTCTTCAAACTGTTCATGAGAAATATTGACGATTACATTTTCAAAACTATCAATGAAAATGATTTGCCCTTCAATAGAATTGCTTTCCAGAATGGGACGTAAATGTCTTTTCTCTAAATATTTTACATCGGGGATACCAATATTCATAATGGATTCGCCATTGGCCAATTGGTTTACTACTTTACCCATAATGGAAGTCAGGTAAATTGTATTTTTTATCGCCGTTTTTTCCAATGGGATACCAATGACTATTTCCGGGGTCTCTTCCAGTATCATTGTCAGCAAACCATTATCTGCACAAAGCAAGTATTGATTTTTATGAAAAGCTAATAATAGCTGCTCCGGTTTTTTTTCAAACAAGTTGACAAGAATAAGATGATAAGTGAACTCCGGAAAATTCTTGATAGCACTCTGGCAAACATACGCTGCCTGCGGATAATTGAAAGGAGGAATGTTGTGTGAAATATCTATGATTTGAAATTCGGGGTTGAGTTGTAACAGCTGCGCCTTTACTGCCCCCACGAGATAATCAGGGCTGCCAATGTCGGATGTAAGGGTTAATAGCGGCAAAACAGTTTTTGGTTTATAGGTTTTTGTTTAGGTAGAATTTTATTTCACCAATTTCCCATCTTTAAAAAAGAATTTTTGAGTGAGTTTGTCAGCCAACTTTGGAAAAAATTTTTGCATAAACACTGTTCTCTTTCCTGTAAATGTAAGTACGAGAGTTCTTTTCTTTTTTTCAATGGCTTTTAAAATATGCGAAGCACATTCTTCAGCACTCATCATCCTGGCTTCGTCCATCGGTGTATTGCCATGTGAAGATCCATCTTTATTCAAAGCCGCATTGCGAATGTTGGAAGTGGTAAAACCCGGGCATACCCACATTACATGTACACCTTCTGCCATCAGTTCAATTTTGATTGCTTCTAACCAACCCTGCACTGCAAACTTGCTGGCGGAGTAACCACTTCTT
>JANMFO010000013.1:0-9969 GCA_031374245.1 Chitinophagaceae bacterium
AAGTAACAACCGGCCTTGTTGCACCGCCTGCTTACTTCCCATTGAATGTGATGCTGAATATACAAGGCTATGAAAGTATAGATAAGGTACTCGAAAGAGGTCAGCATGCTTTAAGCCCTGATGCTTTTGAGGCTGCTGCTAATGAAACAAATGCTTTGATACTGGATACAAGAGACCCGCAAACATTCGCAAAAGGCTTTGTACCCAATTCTATTAATATTGGTATTGATGGCCAGTTTGCCCCATGGGTTGGAGCCATGATTCCAGATATTAAACAGGAAATATTATTGGTAACAGATGAAGGCCGTGAAGAAGAAGTAATTACAAGACTTGCCCGTGTAGGATATGATTTCACCATCGGTTATCTGAAAGGAGGATTTAATACCTGGAAAAATACTGGTAAAGAAGTGGACCAAATTGCTTCTGTTGATGTAAATGAGTTGTCTGACATAATTAGCAAAGGGAAAGTGAACATACTCGATGTTCGGAAAAAAAGTGAATACCTGAGTGAACATATAGTTGATGCCGAAAATGCACCACTGGATTTTATCAACGATAGTATGGCGCAGATTGATAAAAACAAAACATACTATGTGCATTGCGCCGGTGGTTACCGCTCTATGATTTTTAACTCTATTCTCCGTGCCAGAGGCTATGATAACCTGGTGGATGTAAAAAGTGGTTTTAAAGCCATTAAAGAAAGCGGCAAGTTCAACGTAAGTGACTATGTATGTCCATCAACACTATTATAAGCGATTAGTTGGTTATACGCCTGTATAAGGCAAGGTTTAATGGTTAAACCCCGGCCGGGGTTTTTGCCCCGGCTTTTTTTCACTAAAAAAATTACAACCATGAGTACTTTAAAGGAATTAATAAAAAATCCATCTACCGTTGTGGTGGATGTACGCAGTGCCTGGGAATATGAAGCAAATCATATACCCGGAGCCAAAAATATTCCGCTGGAAGAAGTTCCTTATAAAGTGGAAGAATTCAAATTATTCAAAAATCCCGTAGTTCTCTATTGCCGCAGTGGCAACAGAAGCGGAATGGCAGTAAGTATTTCAAAATAAAATGGAGTAGCTGACGGGTACAATGGCGGTGGCCTTGGCGATATGCAATTCCTGTTAAACTGATAAACTATGTTAGCATTATTAAAGAAATTATTTGGTGTGGCATCTATCAACTATAAAGAGCTGGTGAGCAACGGTGCCATCATTGTAGATGTTCGTTCATCTGGTGAGTATAAGGCCGGACATATACCTGACTCAAAAAATTTTCCGCTGGATAATATCCGCAGCAAAGTGGCAGATTTAAAAAAACTCAACAAGCCTGTCATTACTGTTTGTCGCAGTGGTGCCAGAAGTGGCATGGCGAAAGGAATTTTAAAATCATCCGGAATTGAAGTATATAATGGTGGTCCATGGACAAGTTTAAAAAGTAAATTGTAATTTGTATATATAAACGCCATTTATGAATAAGAAACTCCTGTTGGCAATTAGCATTCTGTTATTCTCTTTTCATTTATCCGCACAAACCGGAGCAGCACAACATCGTGTAGTACTGCAACTCAGCAGTAACGACACATTGGTGTGGAAAGGGTTAATGAATAATATAAAAAACCTGAAGAATGGCTGGGGTGATAGTGTATCCATTGAAGTAGTAGCTCATGGCCCTGGCATTGAATTTCTTACAAAGGGTAAAACTACACAGCAGGAAAGGATTGCTTATTTCAAATCAAAAGGAGTTGTGTTTGTTGGTTGTGAAAACACGATAGCGGAAAGAAAAATTCCAAAAGAAAATATAATTCCGGAAGCCGGGTTTGTAAAATCAGGTGTAGCAGAAGTTATCCTGAAACAGGAACAGGGATGGAGTTATATTAAAGTTGGCTTCTGATAGTTGCTATTCTGTCTTCCTCCTGCTGATACGAATTATCAGTTCTGAAAAAAACGCATTTATGGTTTAATTTGACTGCTATCACGAAGTAGCCCGGGAGAAGCAGTCATTTTAAAATTTATACTTTTAAACGATTACCAATGTCTTCTTTTGAAAAAGATGAAAATAAAAATTCTCGCCGCAATTTTTTGAAGAAAACAGCATTGGCAGGAATTGGTACATCCCTTGCAGGTGTAACCGGAGCCCTTCCTGTTGCAGATATGGCAACAAAAGAAAATGCTGTTGCTGCATCTAACCGGTTTACCATTTTATATACTTCAGATATTCATGCACAATTACATACTCATGATGAATTTTTCTGGGAAAATGGAAAGGCTGTTTATAAAAGAAGAGGTGGACTGGCTGTGCTGAAAACAATGATTAACCATTTCAAAAAACAAGACCCCGTTAATACTATACTGATTGACGGAGGTGATTATTTTCATGGCAGTGCTGTGGCCTCATTAACAGAAGGTGAGGCATTAATACCACTGCTCAATGATTTTAGCTACGACCTGATTCTTCCCGGCAACTGGGAAGTGGTGTATAAGAAAAAGAAAATGCTCTATGATATGGGGCATGCTACGGCTGCAAAAATTTGTGCCAATATGTGGCATAAAACAACTGATGCAGATAATGGCGAATTAATCTATCCACCTTACTGGGTGAAATATATTGCAGGTACTAAAGTTGGGTTTATCGGATACACCGACCACCTGATTCCTAAACGTCAATCCCCCGCCTATAGTGAAGGTATACGTTTTGAACATGCTGATTTCAACGTGGCAAAATATATTAAGCTGTTGAAAGAAGTAGAAGGATGCGGCATTATTTTCATTGTGACGCATATGGGATTGGCACAACAGGTTGGATTGTCGAACAATCCTGCTGTGCAGGGAGCTGATTTTATTTTAGGTGCAGATACACATGAACGGGTAAGAGTGCCGATAGAAGGGAAATATTGTAAAGTGGTGGAATGCGGAGCATTCGGTTCTTTTCTTGGAAAACTGGATGTAGAAGTGGAGAATGGGAAAATAAAGAGTTACAAGTATCAATTGCTTGATGTGGACCCGGTAAAGTATCCTGCTGATAAAAAATTACAGTCGCTGGTTAATAAAGCATCGGCTCCTTTCAAAGAACAACTATCAAAAGTAATAGGTGCTACTACTACCCCATTAGTCCGGTATTTTGTGATGGAAACACCGATGGATAATCTGATTACTGATGCCATTCACTGGAAATTCAAAACAGATATTGCATTAAGTAATGGGTTCCGTTTTTGCCAGCCATTAGCTGTTGATCCGGTAAAAGGGAAAGCAGACATCACAAAAGAATTTTTATGGAACATGCTCCCCGTAGATAGCGAAGCAAAAACAGGATTGATTACAGGTAAACAACTTTGGGACTGGCAAGAAAAAGAATTACAAAATGCTTTTGCCAAAGACCCATCCAAACGATTTGGCGGTTGGTTTGTCCGCTTTGCCGGTATGGAAGTAAATTTTACCATCGGTAATGAATTTGGGAAAAGAGTGAATTGGATAAAAGTAAAAGGCGAACAAGTTGATATGAATAAAGAATACAGCATTGTAGCCTGTGAAAGAGAAGGTGACCCCGATGATACACTTTGCCGGATTGAAAAAGTAAAGAACCCGAAAAAAACCAGTGTATTAATGCATGCAGTAATAGAAGAATACCTGGCTGCCCACTCACCCGTATCACCCAAACTGGAAATGAGAGCTACAGCAACTGACCAACCACATACACTGCTTACACAATTACAAGGGACGACTTATGAATTCAGATAATAACAAATGTATTTATAAATAGTCCGAACTTTTCCGGTATAATACCGATGTAGCAGCCGTTTATGCCAATGAAATTGAACTATTACGGATGCACAATCGGTATAAGCACTAAAAAACAGAATTGATAATGTGGAAGAATATTAAATCAAACTGGCAACTCGTAATAATATTGTTTGTAATAAGTATTGTTACAGTTTCAGAGATCATGAAAGCATTGAAGCCCTCAAACAACCAGGCTCTTAATGCAACATTAGAAGACAGTATCTGGATTCCACCAAGCTTATATACAGATATTGAGGTACAAGGCGAAGAAAGAGAAATGGTTATTTACGGAGAAGATATTATCGCCAACACTTCCAGGTATTTTGGACCTCATGGTTCTGTAGCTCAAATAACCAATGGTATGAACTGCCAGAATTGTCACCTGAATGCAGGCAAAAAAAACTGGGGGAATAATTACAGTGCAGTATTTTCTACTTATCCAAAATTCAGGGAACGAAGTGGTGCTATTGAAAGTATTTATAAAAGAGTCAGTGACTGTTTCGAAAGAAGTTTGAATGGAACTGCACCGGACAGTAATAGTAAAGAGTACAAGGCAATCCATGCTTATATTAAATGGGTAGGGCAAGATGTAAAGAAAAATCAAAAACCTGTTGGAAGTGGTATTGAGAAATTACCCTTTATGGAACGGGCGGCTGATCCTTCAAAAGGAAAAGACATTTACACAGCACAATGCCAAAGTTGTCATGGTGCCAATGGTGGAGGCCAGCTAAGTCTGAATGGCACTAGTTATGAATATCCTCCGCTTTGGGGAGAACATAGTTATAATTCAGGTGCCGGGTTATTCCGAATCAGCAACCTTGCCGGGTATGTACACAGTAATATGCCTTTTAACCTGGCAACACATGATAATGCCAAACTCACCGCTGAGGAAGCATGGGATGTAGCAGCTTATATTAATAGTCAGCCGAGACCAAAAAAAGATTTAAGTAACGACTGGCCGGATATTTCCAAAAAACCATTTGACCATCCATTCGGGCCTTATACAGACGGCTTTACTGAAGCCCAACATAAATTGGGACCGTATAAACCTATTATTACTAAAAAAGAAGAATTAGCAAAAAAGAAATAACTTAAGGGCAAGTGACATTTATCACGGAGAGACATCTATCACTATCAGAACTTCGTATCATTAAAAACAACATGTTATGTTAGAATGGCTGAAACAACCCTGGCCTTGGTATGTGGCCGGACCTTTGATTGGTTTAACTGTACCTGCTTTATTATTGCTTGGCAACAAGTCATTTGGAATATCCTCTTCTTTGCGCCACGTATGTGCCGCTTGTGTTCCGGCTAATATTCCCTTTTTCAAATATGACTGGAAAAAAGAAATATGGAACCTGTTTTTTGTAGTTGGTGTGCTGGTAGGTGGCCTTATTGCAGCTCAGTTACTTTCCAATCCCGAACCCATATTGGTCAATTCAAAACTTTCAGCGGAACTATCAACTTATGGTATCACTAATTACAATGGAATTGTTCCTGCAGAATTATTTTCATGGCCCCAACTGCTGACTGCAAGAGGATTAATTATGATGGTAGCTGGTGGTTTCCTGGTGGGCTTTGGAACAAGGTATGCCGGTGGTTGTACCAGCGGACATGCTATCATGGGATTAAGTAATCTTCAATGGCCTTCATTGGTTGCTACGTGTTGCTTTATGGCCGGTGGTTTTATTATGGCCAATCTCATTCTACCTTACATTTTAAAACTCTAATCTTTATTTTATGTCAGCAAGAGATATAACAACTCATAAAATGCCTTTTGTATCAGAAAAAGCAAATACTGATTTTGAAGTTCGTTCTCAAAATGCCATGTGTGTTAACAGTTCCGAACTGGATAAACCTTTAGTGGCAAACATCAAATATGCTGTTGCAGGAATATTATTTGGAATCATCCTCGTAAAAGCTGAAGTAATTTCCTGGTTTCGTATCCAGGAAATGTTTCGTCTTCAGAGTTTTCATATGTATGGAGTAATTGGTTCAGCCGTTGTTATAGGCATTATCAGTGTTCTTTTAATCAAAAAATTTAAAGTAAAATCAATTGATGGAGAACTCATAATATTGGAACCCAAAAAATTTAATAAGGGACAAATCTATGGAGGATTGTTATTCGGATTCGGTTGGGCGATTACCGGAGCATGCCCCGGTCCTCTCTTTGCTCAAATCGGAACTGGTGCTACAGTAATTATCATTACACTGTTAAGTGCCATTGCCGGTACCTGGGTGTATGGAAGATTCAAGAATAGCCTGCCGCATTAATATTAAGTAAGACTAAAGTCATGAATAATAAGCCGAAAATAAAAGCTGGCTTACAAGCAAACTGGCAGCAGTTTTCACTTCTTGTAATCGTCAACGCTTTCGTTGGCGCCATGATTGGTCTGGAAAGAGCTGTGCTTCCGGGATTGGGAAAAGATGTATTTGGACTTGATGCCAATACAGCCATCTTAAGTTTTATTATGGCTTTTGGTATTACAAAAGCCATCAGCAATTACAGTGTAGCAAAACTCAGCAAACGATTTAACCGGAAACAAATATTAATGGCAGGTTGGTTTGCAGCACTGCCAGTTCCTTTTTTATTGATGTATGCAGACTCATGGTCATGGATTATTGCAGCTAATATTCTGTTGGGCATTAACCAGGGATTGGCATGGTCATCCACGGTTATCATGAAAGTGGATATTGTGGGACAAAAAAACCGTGGGTTGGCGATGGGCATCAACGAATTTGCAGGTTATTTATCTGTTGGCTTAGCATCTTATCTCGCCAGTTCCATTGCTTCCAAATACGGCTATGCGTATTTCCCATTTATTCCCGGATTATTTTTTGCAGCTGCCGGCTTACTGGTATCAGCCTTTTTGATAAAAGACACCACTCATTTTGTACATGCTGAAAGTGTCACAAGCAAATTAGCTTTATTCAAAAATGTATGGAAAGAAACAACCTGGAAACATAAAAATATCAGCAGTGTCACATTAAATGGTTTGGTGAATAATATGAACGATGCTGTTGTATGGGGACTTTTACCAGTTCTTTTATTGCAAAAAAAATTTACTATACAAGAGGTTGGTATCATAGCAGGAGTTTACCCTGTTGTGTGGGGAGTTTTGCAATTATTCACCGGAAAGATGGGTGATGTCTATTGCAAAAAACAAATCATCACTGTGGGAATGCTGACACAGGCTGTGGCAATTGTATTGCTTGCCATTTCATCTCAGTTTCTACTACTCGTAGCAGCCGCTGTGTTATTAGGACTTGGTACTGCATTGGTCTATCCGAATTTTCTTACGGTTGTTGCAGAAAGCACCCATCCTTCACAAAGAGCAGAAAGCTTAAGTATCTTCCGTTTCTGGCGGGACAGTGGTTATGTTACCGGCGCACTGCTGGCAGGTATTTTGGCAGATTTTGTTGGCATGAGTACTGCCATCATTATCATCGGCGGCATTACAGCAGCAGCCGGCATAGTTGCGCATGTAAGAATGTGTTGTACGTTGAAAAAAGTATTTCCTTCAGCAGATTGTTATCACCCTGCGTTGTACTAAATAATTTTATTCTTCTGTCTTCACAGGTGTCAATAATTTTTCTTCTATAATTTTTTTAAGTACATGCTTGGGAAGAGCACCCGGCTGCATCATTGGTTCACAATCCGCCCCAATGAAGAGCATTGTCGGAATACTTTGAATGCCAAATACAGAAGATAATTCCTGCTCCAAATCTGTATTTACTTTATAAACAACCACCTTGCCTTCATATTCTTTTGAAAGCTCTTCCAAAATCGGAGCTATCATTTTACAGGGCCCACACCAATCTGCATAAAAATCAATAATAGCTGGTAACTGACCCAGGTACTTCCAATCCTGCTCCGTTTCGTAATTAAATACTTTATCCTTAAAATCTTGTGTGGTCATTTGTATAGTTGCCATATATAAATATTGTATGCCAAAAATATCTGATAAAGGGTAATTACAGAGTGACCATTATCACAAAATAAAACCGGCCCGTTAAGGCCGGCTTCTGTAAACAATCTGCTCCCTTCTTTACAACATCGTAGTTGGTTCTACATAATGTGTCTTTTTAAGTCCGGTTTGACTCAGTGCTTTGTAACCCCCACGGATATTCACCACCTTATCATATCCTCTGGATTTAAGAATAGACGACATAATAACAGAACGATAACCACCAGCACAATGGATGTAGTACCTTTTATTCTTGTCCAGTTGCGACATATTATTATTAATAAAATCAAGCGGGAAGTTCTCCGCACCTACCAGGTGCTCTGAATCAAATTCACTTTTCCTTCTTGCATCCAGCAGGTTGATGTGCTTATTATCCATTTCATAGAGTGTAGCAAACTCTTCTGCACTGATTTCTTTTAGTTTACCTGTTTCAAATCCTGCTTCTTTCCATGCTGCCATACCACCTTTCAGGTAACCAACAGTATTGTCATAACCCACTCTTGACAGACGGATCACTACTTCCTCTTCCTTTCCTTCATCAGCAATAAATAAAATAGGTTGCTTCAAATCGGTAACCAGTGTACCAACCCATGGAGCAAAGTTGTCATCGATTCCTATATAAATGGAACCGGGAATATGTTCAGCCGCAAAAGCCTCTTTATTGCGGGTATCCAGCACCAACGCTTCCATACTTTCCCATACTGTCTGAAATTCTTTTGCTGCCAGCGGATGTTTACCCTTAGCAATAATATCATCAATACTTTCAAGACCACCTTTCAGATTCATCAGTACATTCAGTGGAAAATATTGTGGCGGCTCTACCAATCCATCAGTGACTGCTTTTATAAACTCTTCTTTGGACATATCGGCCCGTAACGCATAGTTTACCTGTTTCTGATGACCGAGTGTATCAGTTGTTTCTTTACTCATATTCTTACCGCAGGCACTACCTGCACCATGTCCGGGATAAACAATTATTTCATTTGGCAAAGGCATAATCTTATTCCGGAGCGAATCATATAAATAACCTCCCAATATCTGAGGTGTAATTTCTGCTTTTACTTTTTGTACAAGATCGGGACGGCCAACATCACCAATAAATAAAGTGTCGCCTGTGAATATGCAGTTCTCTTTTCCATTTTCACCTATCAGCAGATAGGAAGTAGACTCCATAGTATGTCCGGGAGTATGCAATATTTTTATTTTTACATTTCCTAATTGCAATATTTCTTCATCTTTAGCTACATGCACATCATACGCAGGTGCTGCTGTGGGGCCAAAAACAATTGTTGCTCCTGTTTTCTTTGCCAGGTCAATATGACCACTTACAAAGTCGGCATGAAAATGTGTTTCCAGAATGTATTTGATTTTAGCACCATTACGTTCTGCCTTATCAATATATGGCTTTGTTTCCCGTAACGGGTCAATGATAGCAACTTCGCCATTACTCTCAATATAATAAGCTGCTTCAGCAAGACAGCCAGTATAGATTTGTTCTACTTTCATGATTTAAATTTTAAGATGATCAATATATTTTTCAGCATCAGAAATACAAATCATCATTATGGACAACGGGAAGTGCAGTTCTTTTCCATTGAAGTAAAATTTGAATTGAAAAATCCGATTAATTATACAAATTTCCAGGGGGAAGTAACCTGCAAGAATGACAAAAGTCACTAAACTCGTTGACAAATATCATGTCAGTAAAACCAGTTGTATGATTGTTGTTCAAAAAGAGGAAGCTGTGACTATAGTCACCCATTACGGATACAACTGGCTTTACCTTAGTATCCTAAATTTTCACATATGCAATACCAACATCAGATAGTAATCGTAGGCGGCGGAAATGCCGGAATTTCAACTGCCTCGCAGTTGCTTCGAAAGAACAAACATTTAGATATTGCTATTATTGAACCATCAGAAAACCACTATTACCAACCCGCCTGGACATTAGTAGGTGCCGGTGTCTTTGATATAAAAAAAACTATTCGTAAGGAAGCAGATGTAATGCCTGAAAAAGTAAAATGGATTAAACAAAAGGTTGTTTCTTTTCAACCGGAGGCGAATACTATTACATTAGACAATAATGAAACCATCAGTTATCAGTACCTCATTGTTGCCCCCGGCATTCAATTAAACTGGAATGAAATAAAAGGATTAAAAGAAACACTGGGAAAAAATGGAGTTTGCTCCAATTACAGTTTCGACCAGGCCACCTACAC
>JANMFO010000114.1:0-6972 GCA_031374245.1 Chitinophagaceae bacterium
TGATGATCTGACAAAAACCCATCCGGTTCGGATAAAGGATGATCCTGCCACTACAGATGTAGACGAAAGTGTAAAGGTAAAAGGCGGAAGATTCCTGATAGGTTTTAATATAACCAGGTTGTGGAATTATTAAAATGAATAGTATTTACCAGCTTAAGCCCTGAATAAAAAATATTCGGGGCTTTTTATATTTGAGTATGAATAAGCATAATTTTTACCAGTACGGATTGGTTATTCTTTTGATTTTGATTGTTTCCTGTAATAATTCATCATTAAAAAAGGAGCCGGTAAAAGATAAAACTGAAGTTAATAAACCAATATTATCAAAGCCCCCGGCTTATTACCAGGATACATTGAAAATAGATCTTACTGCTGCAGTATTTTACAGTCCGGATACTATACAACTGCAAAAAATAAAAGAAAGAACTGAAGAAAGAATTTTTGAATCACAAACACATGAATATTTCTTTCAAATGAGAAATGCCCGGATGGTTTTGAAAAAAACCTGGCCTGCCATTAATATTGTTGAATCAAAAAATGTGAGATACCTGCTTTTCAAGAAATTCAATAACGAAACCTTTTGTGTTGATCTTGATAAAAAGGATCCATACGGTCTTTTCCTTTTTGACACTAAAAAAGATCCTCATTTTGCTGATATGATGAATATTGATTCCGAGCTGCCATTCTATTTTGCTAAATAAAAAGCCAAGCAGCTCGTTCAATCTAAGCAATCAGCTTATTTTGAATAATAATCAAGCCCTTAACTGATTTCACTCAGTTTTTTCCACTTGAATTATCTCTTATTTTATATTGAGAAATGAAAACAACAATTGCTTTTTTAGCCCCTTGCCAAGTTTATGAAACTAACAATACCTGTCAACTGGGAAGATGATTATTTTGAAAAAATTGATTTTTCCCAAACGGAAGAGATTTACGGTAAGCTTAATGTAGGCCTCATCGGAGGAGGCAGGCCCTCACTTACACTACCTGCTGTAAAAAAAGAAAAAGTAAAAGAATTTACAGACGAAGCACACAGAAGGGGTTTAAAGTTTAACTATTTAATGAATGGGACCTGTTTTGATAACCTGGAGATTACCAAAACCGGTTACCGTGATATCCGTAAAACATTGGACTGGCTGGCTGAAATGAATGTAGATGGAATTTCTGTTTCTCTTCCGATGGTGATGGAAATTATTAAAAAGAATTATCCGCAGTTTTCTATTTCAGCTTCTGTACAGGTACGTATTGATGGATTTGAAAAAGCAAGATATTGGCAAAACCTGGGAGCCGATAAGATCAATATCTCTTATGTTGACATTAACAAAGACTTTGATGAAATAAGAAAGATAAAAGAGAAAACCACCTGCAAAATTCAGACGATTGCGAACCTGATGTGTATGAACAAATGCCCGATGGTTACACTGCATGCCAACTATAATGCGCATGCCTCACAAAAAAATCATGTCAACAATAATTTCAGCTTTGACTATTATCTTTTTTCCTGTGCCGAAAAATTATTGTCTAACCCGGTAGAAATTTTAAAATCAGCCTTTATCAGACCGGAAGATATTCATTACTACGAAGAAGCCGGTGTGGATAATATAAAGCTGGTAGAAAGAAGCATGACAACAGATGCATTGGCCCGGATTGTGAAGGCCTATACAGAAAGATCGTATGATGGCAATATGATGGATCTCATCCACGGACTTTCGAAATACATTATTTACAACAAGGATAAATATTACTGGAAAGGTTTAAAATACCTGTTACAGCCTTCTAAAATCAATCTTTTCAAAGCCCATAAACTGGTTAACCAGTTAAACACACTTAGAAATGAAAAGGCTTTTAATGAAAGCTTTGACCTGTACATTGATAATAAAAAATTAGACGGCTTCCTGGATTTTTTTCATAAAGGACATTGCCAGCGGGATTGCAACGAATGCAATTACTGCAATAAATTTGCTGAAAAAGCTATCAGTTACCTGGTGCCGGTAGAAGAACATGAAAAGGCAATGGAATCACTGAGGCACACAAAGAACATGATGATAAAAGGTGATTTGTTCTAAAATTATTTCCCTACATTCAAACCAAAGAAAATAACCGGAATAATGAACGAGAATAAAAGCCGGGTTGGCATTTTTGTTATCCTGCTGCTTACCATCTTAAGCTTTGTCCCGCTTCGTTCCTTAAGGTTTGAATTTAATATTGAAAAGCTTTTTCCTGCAGGAGATCCCGAATTGGCTTTTTTCCAGGAATTTCAACAACAGTTTCACTCAGAAATTGATGATGAATTTATTTTCATCGGGCTGAAAAACAGTGCCGGCATTTTCAAAAAGGACTTCCTGGTAAAAACAGATAGTCTTTCCGGGTTTATATCCAGACTGGATAATATTATAAAGATCTATTCGCTTACTGCTTCCAATCTTATTTATTTTGAAAAAGAAGAAGTCAATGCAAGGCCGCTGATACATATTGAAAAGCCTGAATTATATGCTGCAGATTCTGCCTACCTGTTTCAGTCAAAGGAATACCGGGATTTACTTATTTCAAAAGATGGTAAGTCCATTGCCATTGCTGCCTTTAATAAACAAAATTTAACCGACGAACAGAAAGATTATATACTCAACAGTATTCAGCAAAAAATAAATGAGCTGGGTTTTGATGAAACACATTTAACTGCCAAGATCCGGGTAGAAAGAATCTATATCAAAGAGATTGAAAAGAATCTAAAAAAATACCTGTTGCTTTCTCTTTCATTGATCTGTATTGCATTGTACCTGTTGTTCAAGTCTGTTAAAACAATTATTCTTCCATTATTAGTTATTGTTATTGCCATTATCTGGACACTCTCACTTATTTCGCTAACAGGCCATTCACTGGATATTATTTCAAGTTTGTTACCTCCGATATTGGCAGCAATTTGTATGTCCGATATCATTCATATTTCAACGCATTATATAGAACAAATGAGAGCCGGGCTTTCAAAAAAAGAGGCCCTGGATAAAACGTATAAAGAAATCGGGCTTGCCACATTTTTTACCTGCTGTACAATAGCTATCGGTTTTATTACCCTGGGTATTACTAATATTATTCCTATCAGGAATTTCGGATTCTTTGCCGCTATTGGTATTATGCTTGGATTTGGTATTACAATGATTGCACTTTATGCCTTTTATTCTATTTCACCCGTACCGAAAATTGTAAATGAAAAAGGGGCTGACCACCGGTGGAATAGTTTCCTGGCTTTTTCTTTCAGAACCATTTTAAAAAACAAGATGCTGGTTTTCGGTTTGTTGACAATCCTTACCGTAATATCCATTTACTATTCAACCAAAATAGAAATCAACTCAAGTTTATTGCAGGAAGTACCCAAAAAAAATCCAATGCTGGATGATTACCGGTTTATGGAAAAAGATTTTGCAGGCACCCGGCCCTTTGAATTGGCCCTGACTATTAATGATTCAAAAAAATCTTTTTTTGAACTGGATAAAATGAAACAGGCAGAAGAGGTCGAGTCTTTTTTAAAAGACAGTTGTGGTATCGGGTATCTGATTTCACCTCTTTCTTTATTCCGGGGAGCCAACAAAGCGTTTAATGGAGGTGATAATGCCAGTTTTCTTTTGCCTAAGTCACAACAGGCCGTTAACCGGTATTATGAAGGAATTACGCAAACGGAATTTGCTGATGAAATGGAGCATTACATGATCATGGATGGCAGCAGGCTTCGTATCAGCGGGAGGCTGCCCAATCTGAGTGTAAAAGAATTTAAACCGATAAAGAAAAAAATTGATGATTTTTTCGCCAGAAAAAAATCGGAGTATCATTTTTCATACCAGTTAACCGGCTCAGCCCTTTTACTGGATAAGATCACTTATTCTTTGACACAAAATCTTTTTACCGGAATTTTCTTTGATGCATTGATTATCTGTTTGATTGCCTTTTTCTTGTTACGAAACTGGGTTATCACTTTAATTGTATTAATTCCCAATGTCGTTCCCCTCATATTTATGGCAGGTGTAATGGGAGTCTTGGGCATTAATTTAAAAGCAGACACTTCTGTAATATTTGCCATTGCGCTTGGCCTGGCAGTAGATGATACTATCCATTTCCTAAGCAGGCTCAGGCTTGAATTATCTAAAGGTCTTTCACTGCCATATGCTGTCAAGCGAACTTATTTGTCTACCGGTAAAGCCATTATTATTACAACCCTGGTTTTGTTATCTGGCTTCATGACACTGCTCTCCTCAAGCTTCGGGGGTACTTTTTACATTGGTTTATTGATCAGCCTTTGCCTTTTCTGTGCAATGGTTCTTGAACTTACCATTACCCCGCTATTGATTTTATTACTCTATAAAAAAAAGAAATAGCTTCCGGCACTGTATAATTATCAGATAGAAAATATTGTAAATGAATTGAATAACCCTGTTGTTCAATATGTGATGCAGGTCAGTAATTAATGTGATAATAATCACATTCCCTTTGTTTTTCAATCATACTCTGCAAATCACACCATAAGTACTTTAGCCCATTCACTTTTACTAATTAACGTCTTTATACATTCTACAAAACAATCTAAAATGGGAATAAATAAACATAAAGACTGGAACCGCAGAGGGTTTCTGTCTTTATTGTTATCAGGAAAAGATAACATTCAAGCAACAAATCAGGATAAGCCCGAAATGGTAAAAATGCTGACGGCGGAAGGAAAGTTGGTGGAGGTAAGTAAAGCCGTATTGGATGAATTGACAAAAAAACAAAAGGCGACCAACAAAGAAATATTTGACTGGATGAATAATCCCAGCAAAGAAAAAAGCTGATTTGTTATACGCCGTTATTAAAACCAACAACAATGAAACAAGAAGAAATAAATGATAAGAGCCGGCGGGATTTTCTGAAAACTGCCGCCGTAGTAACGATTGCTGCCACTGCCTGCGGCAGTCTGGCCTGTTCCTGTTCTTCCAAAAAAGCAGCAATTACCGAAAAAGTAAGATTGCTCTCTCCGGATGGTGAGATAGTTGAAATTGATTCTATGTACCTGAATCATCATGAGAATATGGCTGTCTTATCCCAACACGAACAACGGGTGGGTATAGCAGGAAAAAAATTTGTGATGGTAGTAGATCTTTCCCGTTGTAAAAATGCCCGCAAGTGTGTAAGTGCCTGTCAAAAATGGCATTATCGCCCCGAAGAAACTGAATGGTTAACCGTAAAACTGATGAAGGATAGTGAAACAGCTGCTCCTTACTGGTTTCCGAAACAATGTTTCCATTGCGATAATCCTCCTTGTGTAAAAGTGTGCCCCGTAAATGCCACTTTTAAAAGACAGGATGGGCTGGTATTGATAGATAACGACCGTTGTATCGGTTGTAAATTCTGTATGGCTGCCTGTCCCTATTCCACCCGTGTTTTTAACTGGGCCGAACCCGATGTACCATTTGATATCAGAAATCTTCCTTACTCTGCAGAAACAGGAGTACCTGCTAAAGTGGGTACTGTAGAAAAATGTGATTTCTGTCCCGACAGGTCAAGAGAAGGTCTCCTTCCCCCATGTGTGGAAGCCTGTCCTAATGGTGTTTTTTATTTTGGTGATGAAAATGAAGACACGGTAAGTAATGGTGATGAAACATTAAGCTTTAGTCAGTTAATTAAAGACAGAGCTGCCTACCGTTTCCAGGAAGAACTCGGTACTAAACCAAGGGTGTATTATCTGCCCCCAAAAGACAGGCAGTTCCCGGTAGAAAGAGGTTATGAAAATTTACCTGACAATCTGAAAGAAAGATTTAAAGATGTAATGGAGGAAAGTCATTTACTTGAAAAAAAATAATGATTCCGGAGTTATCCAAATTAACAATGAATACAAATTATTATGGAACTCAATAAATATCAACAGGAGATTTTTGACAAACAACGACACACCATTGAAACCTATGGTAAAAAAACCTGGGGATGGACTATATTTTTTCTTTTATGGATACTGGTAGGGTGGTATGCTTTGTATTTGCAGATTGCAAAAGGTCATAAAGTAACCGGGATGAGAGATAATGTGGTTTGGGGACTTTATATCGCCAACTTTATTTTCTTTATTGGTATCAGTTATGCCGGTGCAGTTATTTCCGGTATCCTGCATATACTCAAAGTGGAATGGCGTAAGCCGATTATCCGGATTGCCGAGATGATAACTGTGATTTCTACCATTATCGGCCCGATTTATATTTTATTGTGCGTTGGCCGCTTAGACAGACTTCATCACCTGTTTCTTTATCCCCGGCTTCAGTCACCTATTACCTGGGATGTATTTGCGATCGGTACTTATTTTGCCGGTAGTTTAATTTTTCTATACCTCGCTTTAATAAAAGACTTTGCCATTTATCGTGATGCCAAACTGAATATTCCCAAATGGCAACAAAAAATGTATAAAATACTGGCGATTGGCTATCGGGGTACTAAAGGTCAGAAAAGGCATATCAGGATTTCTACCAATCTAATGGCCATTATGATTATTCCGCTTGCCATCATTGTGCACTCAGTACTTTCCTGGATTTTTGGTATGACCCTTCGCCCAGGCTGGCATAGTACCATTTTTGGTCCTTACTTCGTATTGGCAGCTATTTATTCCGGAACGGGTGTACTTATCATGGCCATGTGGGTGTATCGCAAAATGTATAAACTCAACAGCTATCTGACAGATAAACACTTCATTTATCTTGGTTATATCATGATGGTGCTTGGCGCAGCCTATGGATATTTTACTTTTTCAGAATACCTGACCGATTGGTTTGGTTCTGAGAAATGGAATGGTGAAGTAATTGAAAAATTATTTAACCCTTCCAAATATGGATGGTGGTTCCTGTTTGCTAATGCAGCCGGAATTATACTCCCTATTGCTATTGTGGCTATTCCAAAAACAAGAACGCCGAACCTGATCGCAATTGCTTCCTTTTTTATGGTAATAGCACTCTGGGTGAAACGATA
>JANMFO010000145.1:0-1543 GCA_031374245.1 Chitinophagaceae bacterium
GCAGGACTTCCTGGAAGGAAAATCCTGCTTTAAACATATTTGAAATAATTTCTTCTAATTCCTGGGATTCAAGGCTTTATAGATTCTATCCGCCAAATCCTGCAAATGAAACTTAGTTAATTGGTCGGTAGCTCTTGTTCCTGCGGAAGCAATTTCTCCTCGCAAAGAGGACAAATGAGCTTTAATAATACTCTTTGCATCTGTTTTTTCATTCAGTCCGCCAATTGAGATAGTAAAGCCGGGAGCAAGTGAAGTAGTTACAGGGGGTGCCATTAGATTAATCAATGTTGTTATATAAGATTTCTGTAAGTTTCTCCTATAAATATCAGTTGCTTTAGCGGTTGCCAATTCACTCCAGATACCTTTTTTAAGGTCAGCAAATAATTCTATTGCCTGGTAAGCATTGCTACCCAGCGATGTTTCAGCATCGATAAGTTTACCCAGTGTGCGGCTGCTGAGTAAGCGGTTCAGAGCAGCATCCTGAACCTGACCGATAAAAGTGGTTCCACTGATACCGGTACGGGATAGAATATCATTATTTATCAGCCATGTTGGAGTTGCAAAAAGATTCTTATTCAAAAAATCAACCGACTCCTTTTGCTTGGCCTCTGAAACATTTTCATATACCGGTCCACTCTCTTCTACCATTTTTGGGGTAAGCATAATGCCTCCAACATTTCTGGCGATATGAACCGAGTACCTGGTAAATTGTCCTTGTACCTGCTCATACATTCCCTGAAGACCAGCATAATCTTTGTTTTCTTCTTTTGTCCATTGCATCAGGTTAGGAACAATGCGTTGCAGGTTTTTAATTCCATACATACCAGCCTTCACAGCATCATCACCTAAGTCTTCTGTCTGATTTCTTGAATCATCCTGGTTACTTTCACCGTCGCCAAACCACAAACGACGGTTTTTAAGTTTATCCATAATCCAGGTATTCAACTTTCCTTTTTCAGCATCAGCATCTTTGTATTCCGGGAAAAGTCGATAACCCCATTCTATAGCCCAATTATCATAATCGCCGATTCGGGGAAATAATCCTTTTCTGCCAATATTATCTTCTGGTTGCGCCACATAGTTAAAACGGGCATAGTCCATAATAGATGGTGTGTGGCCATTGGCTTCCACCCAGGTTTTATCCCTGAGTTTTTCCACTGGTACAGTAGAACTTGAACCAAAATTGTGGCGCAGTCCCAATGTATGCCCTACTTCATGGGAGGAAACAAAACGTATTAGTTGTCCCATAAGTTCATCATCAAACACCATTTTTCTGGCTCCAGGGTCAGAAGGGGAAGCTTGAATAAGATACCAGTCACGAAGCAGTTCCATAATGTTGTGATACCAGTTGATATGGCTTTCCATTATCTCTCCACTACGTGGGTCAGCAATACTTGGGCCGCTTGCGTTGGCAATATCTGATGGTTTGTAAACGATGGCAGAATTTCTGGCATCATCTAAACTCCAGGTGCTATCCTCGCTTTTTGATGGGGGCATTTTTGCCATAATTGCATTTTTGAATCCTGCCTTTTCAAAAGCTGCC
>JANMFO010000222.1:0-6820 GCA_031374245.1 Chitinophagaceae bacterium
ACTGTAATGTTCATAGTGGCGGTAATAAGTTATTTTATTACCAACTAATTTTACGTAAGCATTATATTTCCCAAACTTACTTTCCACTTTTGCATCGGCAGGTATTGATTCCAAAGTATACCCTTCTGGTATGGTAATAAATGATGTATCGATATCTTTAAATTCAAAATCAAGGATAATTTCATTTTTTCTGTTTTCCACTGTTTTTATTTTCCGATGAGTACGGGTAATGATGTTGGGAATAATAAAAAAACGTTTGCCACTGACAGTAGCATAGTTTGAAGCCACTAAATCCAATGTTTCTGTAACAACAGGTAGAACCCCTTTTTCTTCTTTATAATCAAACCTCCTAACATCATATGTAGCCAGTTCAATATCTTCTTTTAAAAATTCCATCAGTTTATCTTTAGATAAGCCATTAACATATGCATGAACCCGATCCTGTTGTTCCGCCTTATATTTAGTTTTGATGATGGCTTCCAGATTGCCATCAGCATCTATCGTAGCTGTGGTATTTCTTATTTCCAGGTTTTCATTTACCCCATACTTAGGTGTTCTCACTAATGAACCTCCATTTTCATCTATAGCTACTGCGTACCGGTTGCCAATTCTGCCCAGGTAACCTGCCGCTTTTGTCTGGCTGGTACATTCCAGCCAGGTAGTATCTTTTTCATCTGGCACAAATAATATGACATGGTTAAATTGGGAACTGGGTAAATCTTCCATCAGGTAATCATCATCATCATCCGCATCTATTACCGTATAAACAGAACGGATACCTGCTTCTTTCAATAACGCATACATAAAATTGCTCAACGCTTTACAATCACCATATTTTTTTGTGCCCACATATTTTGCATCAAAAGGCTGCCAGCCACCAACACCTAATTGTATGCTTATATACCTTGTATTTTGCTGCATGTACTCATATAGCTTCTTCACTTTTTCCTTTCTGTCTGTTATTCCATCTGTAAGCTGGTGAACTTTAAGCTTTATATCTGCTGGTAATTCATCCCTGTTTTTCTTTAACTCATATACAAATTTTCCAAAATCTTTCCAGCTTGCATTACTTCCTTCGTAATCTTCAATAATAAACTTCTCGGTTGCCATAAAAACACTGGTTGTGATTCTTCTCCACTCTGGCGAAGCATACTCTGGCTCTTCAGGAACAATATCTTTTACTTCCCAGTTGTATACCTTATCAGATTTTTGATCAGTAATAACTGGTACCCCATCATACCTGAACATTTTATAATGTAAGGGATTAGAGATTGGGCTGATAACAATAAGCTTGCTTGATTGTACACCCATTACCGGTCTTTCCTGCGGAGTCCATGTTGGTAAAAACATTGTTCCTTTATAACGAACCTCAATTTCATATTCTACTGTATATGGATAGACTTTGTGAAAAAAACTGTGCCATTTAACCCGGTTATCATCCGCAAGACTGGCATCATCGCTCCCACTTACATCCTTAATATCTGTTTTCTTAAGGCTTTTTATTTTTTTTCCTGTTGCATCAAACAGTGTTCCGTCAAATGATTCAATAGTTCGCAACTTATCATACCATACGGAATAAGAGCCCCAGCGATCGCCTTGTTCATTCAAAACAGTAAATGCCACTTTCCGGTAAAAGGTAGCTTTATTGCCTTCTGTAATTTCAAACCGCATCAGCTCTGATCTTTTGACGACATTAGCATTCTTAATTAATGAAACAGGGATTTTAGCTACCGCATATTCATCATCCCCTGTAGCTTTCGCTGTAGCAGTGATCAAACACAATAAAACAATAAACAGATTTTTCATGAATTATTTTTTCTTTTTAAACACCATCTGTTCTGCCTGCTTCTTTACCACCAGGCTGAAAAACTCCCGCAACATTTCATATTCGTCCGGTTCAAAGTTGGCCCGGTTTAATTTAATTCTTGAACGAAATGAAATATTGTTGGCTGATTGAGAAATACGGTATTCAAATATCCCTTCATCCTGCTCATTTAATTTTACCACCATTGACTTTGGTAATTCATCTACCGTATACCCTTGCGGCACTTCCATCTGCAGGTTATAGGTTTCATCCATTGTATAAGGCATCTCTACCGGGTAAAACCGTTCGGCTGATTTAAAAGGGTTTTCTTTATAGCCTTCGCCAAACATCGGGTTCAGATAAATAATATCTTCCTTTTCACCCACCATATCAAAATCATATTTAATGCCCAGTTCATTTTCAAATCTGTCCAGCGAATCAATAATAAAATTGCTGATGGTGATTTCAGAACCGAAGGCTTTCTTGATATCCTTTTGTAATTCTTCTTTCCCTTTTTCTTTTATCCTGTTCCGAAGATTTAGTGATTCATAATAGCCAGGTGTTTGTTGCATGCTGCCCACCATGTTCCCTTTTTCGTTATTGATGACAAAGACCGTGGTAGATTTGGTTTCATTTACTATTTCACTATTCAAATTCACGGCTTCGGCACTGGTATTAATAACTCTGGCGTATCCATTATAACAATCAAGTGGTAGCCTTCCGAAACCAAGACGGGGTTCACTGGCATCTAAATAATATGCTTTCCCTTCTACCACAGCTTTTATAACCAGGTAATTATACTTACTTAAGATTGGATATATTTCATAAGTAAATCCATGCGAACGGGTACTTAGCAAAACAGGATCAGCCACTATATCCTCATGTTTCAACATAGCAGCGAGTAGCATATTAATTTCTGATACCGTTCCATTTTTTACTTTTACAAGGTTTCGAAGATTTTGATTAGGATACCAGTCACTATGATTGGTACAGGTAAAATTATCTCTGACATAAGCAAACATTTTTTCTGCCTGTTCCTTTTTTGATATCACCCCTTTTATCAAAGGATTAATAATATCTTTCAGCCAACCATTATCTTTTGTTATCAGATGTCCAAAAAGCTCTGCATTCATAAGATCTTCTGCCACTTTTGACCAGGTACCCATAACATTTCGATAAACAAGTGGCTCCCTGTATTCTGATAACTGAAATTCAATTTTAGCGATATGATTATTGATAGTAGAGGTATAACTTTCCTCTTTTAATGCAGGAACATTTTTTATTACCCAGCGGTTATCAGCAACTCCTGCATCAAATGAAAAAACATCTGATGAGCCAGCACCACGGCTATCAATGATTTTAAAAGCCGCCCTGTTTGTTTTCCTGTCTTTAATATCATATTGCTTATAACCCTGTGTAAGAAATACATACCCAAGAAAATCCGGCAATGATAGATTATACTCACTCCACAGGCGGGGGTAAGCTCCCTGAAATTCCCATGGTTCCAGGTTTTGCAAAAAATCAGAAGTCTTTGAATATTCAAATTCGATAATTGACCCTTCTTTCACATTGGGAAAAGTAAATTTCTTTCTTACTAAGTTCTTATTGACATTATCTTTAAAGACATTATTTTTTACATCCAGCTTTGTCTCTACTACTTTACCATTCTCAAGATTATAGGTAACAGCTTTTAATCTCTCCAGTTGTTCCTCGGCACTTCCATTCGTATACAAATCAACAGAGACATTTGAAATATCATACCCATTTTTATTCAGTATATGAACCCTTTTATAATGTTTGAACACCAAAGAAAACCAGCCTTTATTGTTTCCCTCTATTTTGCTGTAACCAATATCAGAAATTACCACAGCACTGGCATTACTGTCAACACTATAAACTTTTTTGGCAAAATCCTTTTCTGTTACATCACCGAATTTCACATTGGCTTTTTCCTGGGCATGGGTATTAGTTGTAAAAGCCGATAGAACGAGTGAATAAATAATCAATTTATGCTTCATAGTTAAGGTTATAGGGTGGTTAAAGGCTAAACCTGTTAATCAAGTTTACATAAAAAAGCCGAATCTTGCTATTAATTAGCCATTAAAGTTCAGGTATCAGCAAAAGACGATTTTAAACTATGAATTCGTTGCAAAAAAATACTGTTTTGATAAAAAAAACGGCTACTGCTTTGGGTTTTGAGCATTGTGGGATTGCCAAAGCTCAACTACTGGATGCAGATGCTCTTCGTCTCGAACAATGGCTGCATAAAGGCATGCATGGGACAATGCAGTACATGGAAAATAATTTTGATCTTCGTGTTGATCCCACAAAGTTGGTACCAGGTGCCCAATCAGTAATTACCCTTATAAAAAATTATTACCCCTCACAACAACAAAATCCGGACAGCCCCAAAATCTCAAAATATGCTTTTGGAAAAGACTATCACGATGTGATAAGAGCAAACCTGTATGAATTGCTAACATTGATAAAAGAAGAAATCGGCGATATACATGGAAGAGGGTTTGTTGACAGTGCGCCGGTACTTGAACGTACCTGGGCACAAAAAAGCGGATTAGGATGGGTTGGGAAAAATGGTAACCTGATTAATAAACAAAGTGGTTCGTTTTATTTTATTGCCACCCTCATCACAGATTTAGAATTGCAGTATGATGATCCATTTTCAAAAGATTATTGCGGCAGCTGCACCCGATGCATTGATGCCTGTCCCACCGATGCTATTCTTCCTGATAAAGTAGTGGATGGAAGTAAATGTATTTCTTACTTTACCATTGAGCTGAAAGAACTGCTGATACCCGATGAGATGAAAGGCAAATTTGAAAACTGGATGTTTGGCTGCGATACCTGCCAGGATGTTTGCCCGTGGAACCGGTTCAGCAAACCAACTACTGAAATTAATTTCACTCCGATACCCGAAATACTAAATCTTTCCACTAAAGAATGGGAAAGCATGTCAGAAGAAAATTTCAAAAAAAATTTCAGGGATTCGCCACTCAGCCGTACTAAATTCAAAGGGATACAGCGAAACCTGAAATTTATCAGCGGTGCGGATTAAAAATCATTTTGCATAAGCTATTCCACAACGCATTCGAATATCACCGATAAGGGTTTACCGGATTGTGGATGCTTTATTTCTGAACTATCAATTTTTGTAAACCCTGATTTCTTCAAAAGCAATAACCAGTCTTCCATTGTTCTGAAATACCATTGATAAGGCATTGAGAATTGCCCGCCCAGTCCATCCCAGCTTCCTTCTTTCCAGCCACTTTTATAATCATCGATTGATTTACGGCTGCCGGGATGCAATGTTTGTATAAAAAGTTTACCTGATGGAATAAGCAAGCCCGGTAAGTATGAAAGCAGATTTTCTGTTGATTCCTTACCTATCAATGAAAAGTTGATAACGATAGTATCAAATAGTTTGGTAAATAAAATTTTATTGAGATAAATATCTTCATAAGATGCAACAAAGAAATTACCGGCTACTTTACTCTTTGCTTTTTCAATCAGTTCAGAAATTACATCTACACCAGTTATCTCTATCCCTTGTTGCTGAAGTTCTTTCGATAACCAACCTTCACCGCAACCAATATCTAACACAGTAGCGGGTTTTACTTTACAAACTGCCTCTACTATTGATTTATTAGTTATCAATCTCCTGGATTCGATACCATTGTTATTAATAATATCAATCCAGTTACCGGCATTGGCATGCCATGAGTCGATGATTTTTCGTTCGTTGTTCATAAGCTTCAAAAAATCAGTTAATTATTAATTCAGATACTTCTTAAAAGCAAACAAACTGTCTATTTCAGTTTTAGTTACTGAAACAAGACAGCTTGTTTTTGTTACAACCTTCCTCAAAATCTATTCTGCATTAATCAGAATGGAGGATCGGCAGGTGTATTAGGGTTATTATCTCTTTCCCTGAGTGGATAAGGCATCAGGTTTCTTTTCTTTTCTGCATTTGGCCTTCCAAAGCGGCGCATATCTTCCAACTTCATTCCTGACATATACAATTCAATGCTGCGGTGTTTATAAATTGAATCCAGCAATTGACCTTGTGTAAAAGGGCCGACTGCAGCAGGTAAACTTGCACCAACTCCAAACGGATCGGCTGCAGGCAATTTTGTTCTTATCTTCTCCAACTCCAATAATGAATTAGCAAGATCAGGTGTAGCTGCTCTTGCATAAGCCTCGGCTTTAATCAGTGTTATTTCACCCGGTAAATAAACAGGGAAAGCTGTTGCCGCAGCAGCCCCAAATCCATTTATTCGGTATCGGGGTGCTATCGTTGGATTGAAGGTTGTATAAAACTGAATCCGCTTATCTGCAAAATCAGGTTGCAATGGAATCAATAAACCCAATGTAGAATCTTTTACCTGTACAACGTTGTTAGTAGAAGTAGATATTTCGAAAAGTGGATTTAAAGAAAGTGCATCAAAGTTAAAAGTTGACTTCTTTGTAATATCCACAGCATTTGCAGCTGTTAGTGCTTGTGGATACAACCCTGCGAATAATGAATACCTGGCTTTTAATGCATTTAAAGTATTAGTGATGTCAATACCAGCCGGAACATTTGCTATAAATGAGGCACTGATAGCATTAGCTGAAATAGTGGTTAATGCATTATCAATTACAGTAATTGCTTTTTTAAATCCATCTACTCTGTCAATAAAAGTAACCCCGGTACCATTTCCTGCCGGAACTTTTTCCCAGAACTGTGCCATATCCCCTATAGATAATGCCTTAAAAATACTTGCATACGCAATTAAACCACTTGCATAGTTTTTATCGGCCAGGGTTTGTGCACTAGTAATTACTTTGTCAGCATCATACACTACTTTATTACAAGTTGTCCAGAATGTTGTGAGCATAGTATGATTACCATCAACAGCAGTGCCCCCGGATGCCAATTGTACTTCAGCAGTATGTCCGGTATTAACAACAATCATTTCATTGGTAGTAAGTCCGTTTATTGTAACAAGGTTATACAAG
>JANMFO010000245.1:0-25962 GCA_031374245.1 Chitinophagaceae bacterium
AAAATTTCTCGTATAGTCTTTCGTATAGTGGAACGATGTTAGCGATGTCATATTTTTTTGCATGTTCCGCAGCCCGTTCTTTGAACTGTTTTAAGGTGGCGTCATCCTTTAGAATAGTTATTGCCTGCTGACTCATAGAAGCTATATCTCCCACATCACTCAGGAAACCTGTTTCACCTGGAATATTTATCTCACCAAGTCCGCCAGCATTGGTGGAGATGACGGGTACACCTGCTGCCATTGCTTCTAATGCAGCCAAACCAAAACTTTCATACTCTGAAGTAAGTAAAAATAAATCAGCAATTGCAAGTATGTCTTCCATTTGCTCTTGTTTGCCCAGGAAACGGACTTCATCACATACACCGAGTTCTCTTGCAAGGTCTTCTGCAGTAGAACGTTCAGGGCCATCACCAACAAACAATAATTTTGATGGTATTTGTTTATTTACTTCAGCGAATATCTGCACCACATCCTGTACCCGTTTTATTTTTCGGAAATTGGAAGCATGCATGAATATTCTTTCACCATTTGGAGCAATTACTTTTTTAAAGGCATCAATTGGTTTACGGTTGAAACGGCTTACATCGACAAAGTTGACAATAACTTCAATTTCTTTTTCAATTTTAAAATGTTTGAAAGTTTCATCCCGGAGATTTTGAGATACGGCAGTGATGGCATCACTTTCGTTGATAGAAAAAGTAACTACGGGTGCATAGGTTTTATCCCGGCCCACTAGTGTAATATCCGTTCCATGCAGTGTGGTAATGACAGGAATATTTTTCCCCTCTTTTTTTAAAATTTGCTTGGCCATATAAGCTGCTGAGGCATGAGGTATGGCATAATGTACATGCAGCAGGTCAAGGTCATTATTTTTGATAACGTCTACCATCGTACTGGCCAATGCAGTTTCATATGGCGGATAATCAAACAATGGGTAAGTAGGCACCTGCACCTCATGGTAAAAAATATTCGGAATAAATCCATTCAGCCTTACCGGTTGCTGATAGGTAATGAAATGAACCAGGTGGCCTTCCTGCGCCAGAGCTTTTCCAAGTTCTGTAGCCAGTACACCACTTCCTCCAAAAGTAGGATAGCAAACAATTCCTATTTTCATATATAAAATTCAGTTAGGGGTGACTAAGGTAACAGTTTTAGGTGGGTTTGGTTTGCCGTTCATCTTAAATATTTGTTTCCACTTTTTTCCTTTCCTTTAACTTTATCCAAATTCGTAAAGAGATGAAAAATATCTGTATTGGCTTTCTGGCTTTATTATTATCTGGCAGCGCATGGTCACAAAAAGAGGACTCCATATTTATTAGAAAAGTGGCGGACGAAATATTGGTGAATGGCAAGGCGTATGAAAACCTTCGTCACCTGACAAAAAAAGTAGGCGCAAGACTCGCCGGCTCACAGGGAATGGTAAAAGCTGAGCAATGGGGATTGAAAGTAATGCAGGAAAGCGGAGCAGATAAAGCCTGGATGCAGGAGTGCATGGTGCCGCATTGGGTGAGAGGTGGGAAAGATGAAGCAAAAGCAATAAGTCCGGCTCTTAAGAAAGAGATAGTACTTGATATTGTTGCCCTTGGTAATTCGATTAGTAGCGGTAAGAATGGGGTTACAGAAGAAGTGTTGTTGATAAATTCTTTTGATGAACTGGAACAGAAAAAAGACGAAGTGAAAGGAAAGATTATTTTTTATAATTACAAATTCAACGACACCTATGTTAATACATTCCTTTCTTACCGGGATGCCGGTCAGTACCGTGGACAAGGGCCAAGCCGAGCAGCAAAGTATGGCGCCAAAGCAGTGATTGTAAGAAGTATGAGCCATGCAGCAGATAATAACCCGCATACTGGAGCTACAAGATATGATTCGATGTATGCAAAAATTCCGGCAGTTGCAATTGGATTAAGAGATGCAGATTGGTTGAGTGAGTTATTGCAAAAAGAAAAAGTACGAGTGTCTTTAAAAACAAATGGCTATTTTTTACCGGATACTATCGGGCATAATGTTATTGGTGAGTTGAAAGGAACAGAATTTCCGGATGAAATAATAACTGTTGGCGGCCATTTAGATAGTTGGGACAATTGCGAAGGAGCACATGATGATGGAGCTGGCTGTGTGCAAACAATTGAAATAATGCGGGCATTTAAGGCAACAGGCTACCAACCAAAAAGAACAATACGTTTTGTATTATTTGCCAATGAAGAAAATGGCTTGCGGGGTGGAAATAAATATGCAGATGAAGCAAAGGCAAAAAATGAAAAACACATTTTTGCATTGGAAAGTGATGCTGGTGGTTTTACACCAAGGGCTTTGGGTTTCTCAGGAAGTGATAAACAGTTTCAGCAATTTTTAAGCTGGAAAGGATTGATAGCACCGTATGGTTGTACGGAATTTGTTAGCGGTGGCGGTGGTGCTGATATTGGTCCGCTGAACAGGGCTTTCAAAACACCAACAGCAAGCCTCAATCCTGATTCACAACGTTATTTTGATATTCATCATGCAAAAAGTGATGTGTTTGAAGCCGTGAATAAAAGAGAATTGGAGTTGGGTGCAGTGAATATGGCGGCGTTGATTTATTTGGTGGATAAATACGGAATGTAATTAAGAAACTAATTTCTCAATTGTTTTTTGTACAGATGTAAAAGGAAAAGAGCTAACTACCTTTTGCATCTGTTTTTTTATTTCTTCCGTACAAAGATTGCCAATACTTCCCTCATGGGTATGGTTTACAGAAGTATTGTAAGTGAATTTACCAGCTTCAATATCCAAGCCCACTTTTTTATATGCATCCCGGAAAGGAATTCCCGCATTTACTAATTTGTTTACTTCTTCTACACTGAACAAGTATTTATATTTTTCATCAGCCAATATGTGTTCTTTAACCTGAATATTTGATAACATTAACCCGGCCATTTCAATGCAATCTTTCAATGTTTTGAATGCAGGGAATAAATGTTCTTTCAATAATTGCAAATCCCGGTGATAACCGGAAGGAAGATTGGTCGTCATCAGCATTATTTCATTGGGTAATGCTTTGATTTGATTGCAATGTGAGCGAATCAATTCAAATACATCCGGATTCTTTTTATGTGGCATGATGCTGCTGCCGGTAGTTAATTCTACAGGGAACGATACGAAACTAAAATTCTGATTCAGGTACAAACATGCATCCATGCTGAGTTTGGCTAATGTATCGGCAACATTCGCCAGTGATTGTGCAACAATTCGTTCTGCTTTTCCTCTTCCCATTTGCGCATACACTACATTATAGTTCAAATCATCAAAACCGAGCAGCTTTGTCGTTAATGTTCTATTGATAGGAAAAGAAGAACCATAGCCAGCTGCAGAACCTAGTGGGTTTTTATTTACTATATCATAGGAAGCTTTTACGGTTACCACATCATCCACCAAACTTTCTGCATAAGCCCCAAACCACAAGCCGAAGGAGGATGGCATGGCTAATTGTAAGTGAGTATAGCCGGGTAGCAGATGGCTTTTGTACTTTTCACTTTGTGATTGTAATAACTCAAAAAATGGCTGAATAGTTCTTACTAATTCTTCTAATTCATTTCTTAAAAATAATTTTACATCAACTAGCACCTGGTCATTACGGCTTCGGGCACTGTGAATTTTTTTTCCGGTATCTCCTAATTGTTGTATCAGCAATAGTTCCACCTGCGAATGAATATCTTCTATATCATCCTGTAGCCTGAATTCGCCTTTTTGTATTTGCTGATAAATATTTTTTAGTTCGACTTGTAACTGTGTCAATTCATCTTTGGTCAATAGCCCAACAGACTCCAGCATTTCAATATGGGCTAAAGAACCCAGTACATCAAAAGCAGCCAGGTACATATCCATTTCACGGTCTTTACCAACAGTAAAAGTTTCTACTTCCTTTAATGATGCTTTATCTTTTTGCCAGAGTTTCATAACAGTTCGTTTACAAGCTTAATATACGTTTCAATACCTTCTTTTATTTCATCAATATAAATATACTCATCTGCAGTATGACTTCTTGCACTATCGCCGGGCCCCATCTTCAGAGTAGAAAAAGGCATTAATGCTTTGTCAGATGTGGTCGGTGAGCCATAGTATCCTTTGCCTAGTTTAATTCCTGCCAATACTAATGGGTGGTCTAATCGAATAGATGTTGATTTCATTCTTATAGTGCGGGGCTTGAACTTACTCTTAAGGTTTTTCTGTAATTCATCCAATATTTCTTCAAAAGTGTACAATTCATTTGCCCGTACGTCTAATACAAACTTACATTGTGATGGCACTACGTTGTGTTGTACATTCTCTGTGCTGATGACAGTTGCTGTCAATCTTGATTCACCTAACAGCGGACTTACTTTTTCAAACTTATAATTCCGTATCCAATTAATATCATCTACGGCTTTGTATAAAGCATTTTCACCTTCGTTCCTTGCAGCATGTCCGCTACGACCTTCGGCAGTGCAGTCAATTACCATTAAGCCTCTTTCTGCAACAGCCATTTCTAATTTGGTTGGTTCGCCAACTATACCACAATCAATTTTGCCTAAATAAGGTAATACTAATTCAATACCGTTTACACCGCTTATTTCTTCTTCGGCACTGGCCGCAAATACCAAATTGTACTTTGTATCCTGCTTGTCGTAGTAATATAAAAATGTAGCAATGAGTGATACCAAACATCCACCGGCATCATTACTGCCAAGACCAAACAACTTCCCCTCTTTTTCAAATGGTGTAAAGGGGTCAAATAGGTAACCCTTATTTGGTTTTACTGTATCGTGGTGAGAGTTTAATAAAATACTTGGCTTGGCAGTATCATAATATTTATTCAGTGCAAATACATTATTGCCAACTCTTGTATGTACGATATCTCTTTCTCCAAGAAAACGGCAAAGTATCCCTGCTGTTTCATCTTCTTCTTTGCTGAAGGATGGAGTAGCTATTATTTCTTTTAGTAAACTAATGGCATCCTGTTGCAGCTGATTTATATCCTTTAAAGATTCGTTCATATTTAGGGTTTTTAAGCCCCTCCTTCGGAGGGGTTTGGGGAGGCCTGTATCGTTGTTCCGGATGTTCCGGCTATTAAAGCTTGTAAATGTTCTGCTTTGCCAATGATAACTTTTTTAACGCCATTGCCCAATGCTACAAAAGCATTGTCCAGTTTTGGAATCATCCCGGCAAATATTTTCTCTTCTGCCTTTAATTTTTTATACGAAACCGGGTTGATAACAGGAATCACTGTGCTATCATCATTTGCATCCAGCAGCACCCCGCTTTTTTCAAAAGAATAAATAAGGTTCACTTCAAAATCATTACTCAATCCTTTTGCCAACTCCTGAGCAATAGTATCTGCATTGGTATTTAATAATTGCCCTTGCTGGTCATGGGTAATAGGGGCAAAGACAGGAGTAAGATTTTTCTCCAACAAACTGCTGATTAAATCAGCATTAATGGCATCCACATCTCCTACAAATCCATAATCCATTACCGGGTGTTTCCGTTTGTGTGCCAGTATTGCATCTCCATCGGCACCGCAAAGACCAATCGCATTGCAATTATTCATTTGCAGTTTGGCTACAATATTTTTATTGATATAACCGGCATACACCATGGTCACAATTTTCAATGTTTCAGCATCAGTAATCCGGCGACCCTCTATTACTTGTTGTGGTATGTTCATTTGCTCAGCCATTTTGGTAGCTAATTTGCCACCGCCATGTACTAATATCTTGTTACATTCTATCGAAGCAAAATCTTTTAGAAACGAAGCAAGTTTTTTTTCATCATCAATGATATTGCCACCAATCTTTATGACGTATAGTTTAGTCATTGCTCTTTAAAATTTCCGATAATACAGCTTGCGCCGCCCAAATCCTGTTTGATGCTTCTAATGTTACAATACTATTTTTTCCATCCAGTATTTCATCACTTAGCTCTACATTTCTTCTTACCGGAAGACAATGCATCACTTTGGCGTTATTCGTCAATTCAAGTTTTTTATTTGTCAGCATCCACCGCGGGTCGCTTTCATAAATTTTACCATAATCAGTAAAAGTGCTCCAGTTCTTTACATATACAAAATCAGCATCTTTCAATGCTTCGTTTTGATTGTGTGTAATTGTGGCTCCTTTGGTAAACTCCTCACTCAGTTCATAATCTTCAGGATGTGTAATCACAAAGTCAGCCTTGCCCCAGGTATTTATCCATTGCGAAAAACTATTGGCCACACATTGTGGTAATGGCTTTACATGCGGAGCCCAGGTCAATACAATTTTTGGCTTCCACTGTTCTTTGAATGATTCAGTAATTGTAATGATATCGGTTAATGATTGCAAAGGATGAAGTGTAGAACTTTCCAGGCTCACCACCGGAATACCAGCATACTTAATAAACTGCTTAATATATAATTCACTATAATCATCTTCCCTGTTTTTTAACGAAGGAAAAGTTCTGATAGCCAGTATGTCAAAATATTTTCCAAAAATAGGTGCTGCATCTTTTACATGCTCTACTGTTGTCCCACTCATGATAGCTTCTTCTTCAAACTCCAGCATCCAGCCTTCATTCCCCACATTAAAAATAATAGCTTCCATTCCCAAATTTTGCGCAGCAATCTGTGTACTCAACCTCGTACGCATACTCGGATTCAGAAATAAACAACCAATGCGTTTATTGGTACCGAGTGATTTATCTACAAATGGATTGGCTTTATACGCCAATGCTTTTTGCACCAGTGCATCAATATTTGTTACATCATGAACAGAAATGAAATGTTTCAAGGCGTTTATTTTTTATTTTGTTACCAGCTTTAGTACTACTAGCATCTTCGTTGCGTCGAACTTTTCAACAGCATATCATTTATTGAGCACAAACACCCCGGTCACTTAAAGTAATGCATCTCCTCAATTCGCCCCGCCCAAGCGGGGAAGTTTCCTAAAGTATAAATTTTCTTACACTGTTCTCTCAAGAAATTTATAAAGCAAATGAATCATAAACCTAAGTTCCCCTTTAGGGGACAGGGGCATTATGCCGATGCTGTTACTTTCTCTATCTCTTCCTTTATCGAATCAATAAACTGTTCGGCATCTCTTTTCTTTAAACCTAAAGACGGTAATAAGCGAATAACATTTGGTTTTGCTTCACCAGTAAATATTTGTTGATTCCACAATAGGTTTTTCTTCAGGTCTTTTAATGCTGAGGGTACATCAAAACCTATCATCAGTCCACGGCCTCGCAGGTTTTTTAATTCAGGGATTGAACCTAATTCATCTTTCAGGTATTTACCAACCATTACAGCATTACCCATCAATTTTTCTTCTTCTATTATTTCCAATACAGCTAATGCAGCAGCGCAAGCCAAATGATTGCCACCAAACGTAGTGCCCAATTGAAAATGCTTTGGCTTTATATGTGGCGCTACAATAATGCCAGCCACCGGGAAACCATTACCCATTCCTTTTGCCATGGTATAGATGTCTGCATTTACACCTGCAAAATCATGGCTGAAAAATTTACCACTTCTTCCATAACCACACTGCACACTGTCGGCAATATAAACAATACCGTACTCATCACAAAGAGAACGGATTTTTCTCAGGAATGAATCATCAGCCACATTAATACCACCAACTCCCTGTATACCTTCAATGATGACAGAAGAGATTTCTTTTCCATTTTTCTTAAAACATTCCTCTAGTGCATCCTCATCATTAAAAGGTAGAAAGATGACATTATCTGTTTCATTTACCGGTGCGATATAATTTTTATTATCAGTTACAGCTACAGCCAAAGATGTTCTGCCATGAAAAGACTTGCTGAATGCAACTATCTTTTTTCTTCCATTATGAAAACTGGCCAACTTCAAGGCATTTTCATTCGCTTCGGCTCCACTGTTACAAAGAAATAACTGGTAATCAGTTTTGCCTGACACCTTACCAAGCTTTTCAGCCAGTTCTTGTTGTAATGGAATTCTGATAGAGTTAGAATAAAAAGCAATTTGCTCCAGCTGGTCTTCTATTCGTTTCACCCAATGCGGATGTGTATGTCCTATACTGATAACAGCATGACCACCATATAAGTCAAGATACTGTTCACCTTTGTCATCCCACACATAAGAGCCTTTGGCTTTTACAATGGTGATTTCGTTAATTGGATAAACATCGAAAAGATTCATTAGTATAATTTAAAAGTAACTGGCTTTAAGTTTCAATCCTGTTGTTTCATCTACACCAAATAACAGGTTCATATTTTGCACTGCTTGTCCGCTGGCACCTTTCAATAAATTATCAATAACAGAGTGTACTACTAATTTGCTTCCAGCTTTTTCTAATTGTAGTACGGCTTTATTGGTATTTACTACTTGCTTCAGGAAGATAGGGTCTTTGCTTACATGAGTAAAAGGATGGCCTTTATAAAATTCAGTATACAATACATTCATTTCTTCCAAACTCAAATCACAATGTAGGGTGGAACTGATAAAAATGCCCCTGGTAAAATCACCTCTCCACGGAATAAAGCTTAAGTCTACATCATTTTTTGGTTGTAGTTGCAAAAGCGATTCACCTATTTCACCAAGATGCTGATGTGTTAATGTTTTATAAGCTTGTATATTATTGGCTCTCCAGCTAAAATGTGAGGTAGATGATAAAGATTGTCCCGCACCGGTAGATCCGGTGATGCCCGTTGTATAAATATCTTTCAGCAAACCGGCTTTTGCCAATGGTAATAAACCTAATTGAATGGCAGTAGCAAAACAACCCGGATTGGCAATATTCTGGGCTGCTTTTATTTTATCTCTGTTCAATTCAGGCAATCCGTAAACAAATTGTCTGTTACCGATTGAAGATTGAGCTTCCAACCGGAAATCGTTTGCTAGGTCAATTACTTTTATTGCATCAGCGATTTTATTTTCTGTCAGGAACTTTTTTGATTCACCATGCCCTAAACACAGAAACAGCACATCAATATCTTCACTCAACTTATCAGTAAAAAATAGCTCTGTATCACCAATCAGATCCTGGTGAACAGAATCAAGAGGTTTACCAGCATTACTGCGGCTATGAACAAAAGAAACAGCTACATCCGGATGATGAACCAATAAACGAAGGAGTTCGCCACCCGTATAACCTGCGCCACCTATTATGCCTGCTTTAATGTTCGCCATTTGCATCTGTTTTTACCAAATGATAAATAGATGTCTGGTTACCAAATATTTTGCTGAAGCCTCTTACATCATCGCCGGTAAAGCCGGTATTCATTTCACCGTATTTACCAAACTTACTGTTCATCAAATCATATTTTGACTCAATGCCTATAATCTGGAAACGATATGGCAGTAATTGTACAAATACATCACCCGTAACATTCCGCTGGCTACTTTCTAAGTAAGCTTCAATATCTCTCATCACCGGGTCAAGAATTTGTCCTTCATGTAACCAGTTTCCATAAAACTGGGCTAACTGGTCTTTCCATTGCAATTGCCATTTAGTTAACACATGTTTTTCTAATGCATGATGTGCTTTGAGTATTACCATCGGCGCAGCGGCTTCAAAACCAACCCGGCCTTTAATGCCAATAATGGTATCACCAACATGTATATCACGGCCAACACCATACGGCCCGGCCAATGTTTGTAAATATTGTATAGCTAATGAAGGATGGTCAAACTTTTTATCATTTACTTTTTTCAATTCACCTTTTTCAAAATGTAGTTTCACTTCCTCACTTCCAGTTTTTGTTACTTGTGTCGGCCAGGCCTCTTCAGGAAGGATTCCTTTTGACGACAAAGTTTCTTTACCGCCTACGCTGGTTCCCCAAAGCCCCTTGTTGATAGAGTACATGGACTTTTCAAAATTCATTGCTACGCCTTTTTCTTTCAGGTAAGCAATCTCCTGCTCACGACTCAATTTTAAATCTCTGATGGGTGTAATGATTTCTACGCCGGGAATCATAATATGAAAAATCATATCAAATCGAACCTGGTCGTTACCGGCCCCAGTGCTGCCATGTGCTACAGCATCTGCATTAAGTTCTTTAGCATGTTCAGCAATATGTAATGCCTGGCTCAATCTTTCTGCAGACACAGAAAGCGGATAAGTATTATTCTTCAACACATTCCCATAAATCAAATATTTTATAATACCGTCATAATAACTTTTCACGGCATTTACCGTCTTGTGCGACTTTACCCCCAGCTTATGAGCATGGGCTTCTATTTGTTTCAGTTCTTCTTCACTAAAGCCGCCGGTGTTTACAATAATACTGTGTACCTCGTATCCTTTTTCTTCGGTAAAGTATTTTACACAATAGGTAGTATCTAATCCACCGCTAAAACCTAAAACAACTTTCTTTGACATCGTATGCTGTTGATTATTTTTTATAAATGAAATAGATGGTGCAATAAAGATTTTGGTTTACTTCCACCCCCATTGCTTTCCTTATCTTTTTTCATGAATGGCTTCAGTAATTTCCATTGCTTAAACTTCAGCAGTCTTTCAAACCCCTTTACATTTTCTTTGAAGAACTCTTTGGTCTCTTCCGGCTCGTAATGGTCTTTTGGGTCGTAGAGCATAGCTGTACACATACAGTTCTTCCTGTCTTTACTCATTAATATTTCATAATTCACACAGCTTTTGCAGCCAGCCCAAAAGGCTTCGTCCTGTGTAAGCTCAGAGTAAGTAACGGGCTCATATCCCAGGTCGCTGTTAATTTTCATTACAGCCAGACCAGTGGTTAACCCAAAGATTTTTGCTTCGGGATACATTTCTCTGGAAAGATTAAATATCTTCTTCTTAATAGTTTTTGCCACACCACTTTTTCTGAAAGCAGGGGCTACTATCAAACCGCTATTGGCTACATACTCACCATGACTCCATGTTTCAATATAACAAAAACCTACCCACTCATTTTGGTCGGTAGTGGCGATGACGGCTTTGCCTTCGTCAATTTTCTGTTCAATATATTCCGGGCTGCGTTTGGCAATTCCGGTGCCACGGGCAGCAGCGGAATTTTCCATTTCTTCGGTTATTGTCTTGGAATAGACTTTATCAATTGGGGTTGCTATTCGTACAACTATGTTCTGATTTTCCACTTCTTATTTCCTATTGTAAAATACAGGTCACCAATCCTAAAATCTTTTAGTTGGGGATTTTTCACTGACAGGGACCATGGTGAAGGGTTCGTCCTGTCAGCATACAGGGTTACGTCGGGGGCGGGAAAATGTAAACAAATCATACCCAACTGCATACACACCACTTGTGATGGGTGCATGAAACGCAAATTGCTTGGTATGTGTCAGAATATTATTCATCTTTACAACTTGTTGTAAATTGAGTACAAATGTATAATAATTATTGATTTAGCATAGTAAAATTATTGTTATAACCCCCACAATTATGGACAGCGAAAATATACTGCAAACTGAACAACCGTTAGAAAAGCAACCTGAAAAAAAGAAATCAGGCTTTAGGAGATTTGCCCGCAATTTTTTTATTGTACTGATACTGGTACTTGCCTTTTGTATCTATTGGTTTTTTTACAATAGTTACAGCAAGGGCGAAAGGACAGGAGTACTCATTAAAATAACTTACAAAGGGAATGTTTTTAAAACCAATGAAGGTGAAATGTGGTTAAGTTGCCGGCAGATGACAAATCCTGAAAAATTTTATTTCTCGGTAACCAGCGATAGCGTTGCTAATGTATTAAAAAATCTGCAAGATGAATGTGTACAATTATCTTATACTCAATACAGGGCTTCATTACCATGGAGAGGAGATACTAAATACATAGTGACAGGCGTAGTTCCAATAAAAAGGAATTAGAGATTGGTATATAATAAGAATATAGCCGGACGTTTATGAATGTCTGGCTTATTTTTTTGCCATTCTGCAATGGTCTTTGTTTTAATCCATTCGTCTTTGCCGGTAATGTCCACCGCTATACAGAGTTTAGTTGAGTTGTCAGCATATTTTAGTAACGCTTCTATCAGTTGATTATTTCTGTAAGGGGTTTCAATAAAAACCTGGGTGCATTTTTTCTTTGCTGATTCTGTTTCTAAGTCTTTAATAGCTTTTATCCGGTGCTGGTTATCTATTGGTAAGTAACCAACAAACTGAAACTGCTGACCATTCATGCCACTGGCCATTAATGCAAGTAAAATAGAATTGGGTCCAACCAATGGTTTGATGACAACATTCATTTCCTGTGCAATTGAAATTAATACTTGTCCGGGGTCAGCCACACCGGGGCAACCTGCTTCGCTGATGATGCCGATATTTTTTCCTTCTTTTAATTTTTGTTTAAAAGTATCAGCCGTTTTTTCTGAAATAATATGCCACTCATATTCATCAATCACCATCTCTTTCCAGATTTGTTTGAAATAACGACGGGTGGTTCTTTCATTTTCTACAAAAAAGACCTGGCAATTTTTTATTGCTTCCACAATGTATGGTGGAATGGCATCAAGCCCTTCTTCAGCTAACATGGATGGTATCAGGTAAACGGTTGACATTAAAAATGATTAGCTGTTTTTCACTTTATGTACACTAAGTGTGGCGGCTATGATAGCATATGCAGGAGCTAAAACGATAACGAGATGCATTATATAAAATAACAAACCATTGCCAATAGCTAAGCCTTTGTGCCTGCCTGTAAAAGCAGTGCTTTGTGCAGGGGTAAAGTTGATGCGGGCAAAACTATAATCCAGCATGGAAAAACCGAAGTAGTAACATTCCATCAGCAAGGCGATAACCGGAGTTATCCAACCAATTACAGGAACCAGTGATAAAAGGATTATTGCAATCAAATAAACGGATTGCCAGCCACAGTTTCGTAAATCCAGTTTTATACTACGGATGCAATCTTTTTTTACAACAGGCCAGTTGAATGAATATTCTTTGCCTTCAATAATAGCTTCTGTTTTTTCACTCAGGTAAGCAAATACCGGAGAGCCGATAATGAGAATGATATATTTAAAGAAGGAAAAATAAAACAGTACCAGTATCAGCCGCAGCATCATGCCCGTCATCACAAAAAGGAAACTCAACCATTCGCTTCTTTCTTTTTGTAGCCATGCTTCTACACCCAGCTTACTGCTTACCCAGGAAATAACATTATCTGAAGATTGCCAGAATAAAAACATGCCCAGTATAAAAAGGATGGTATAGATAATACCGGGAATGATTATCCATTTAAACAGCCGGTGTTTTTGGATAAACCGGTGTGCTTCTCCCCAGGATTGGACAGCTATGACAATTTCTTTGAGCAAAGCCTTAATTTGTAGTAAATATAGTGAATGAGAAATAGCGAATGGTCATTAAAGATTAAATAATTACCTGAATATTATTGTATGAAAAAGCTGCCTGTAAGCTTTTATAGAAGAGAAAATGTGGTGGAAATAGCAAAAGAATTGCTGGGGAAAATATTGGGGACAAACTATAATGGTATTGTCACATCCGGCCGCATTGTAGAGGTGGAAGCATACAACGGTATTGTTGACAAAGCTTCTCATGCTTTTGGCGGAAGAAGAACTAACCGCAATGAAATTATGTATGCAAATGGGGGAGTGGCTTATGTTTATCTGTGTTATGGAATCCATCATTTGTTCAATGTAGTGACGCATACAAAAGAAACTCCGCATGCTATTCTCATCCGGGCATTGGAACCGGTAAAAGGTATTGATGAAATGTTGAAACGGGTTGGTAAAAAGAAACTGGATAATACACTCACAAGAGGGCCGGGAAATATATCAAAGGCATTAGGAATAACAACAGAGCATAGCGGCATTTCATTATTGGGAAAAGAATTATTTATTGTTGATGATGGATTTGAGTACACTCAAAAGGAAATAGCAGCTTCACCCCGTATCGGAGTTGATTATGCCGGTAACGATGCGTTGTTACCCTATCGGTTTTTTATAAAAGGAAATCCTTTTGTAAGCGGCAAACCGAAATAGATTGTATTTTCAACATAAATCTGACTGCTTGACAAAACAACAACTTAAATTCATTTCCCTTTTTGCCGGAGTAGCTATTGCACTGCTGCTGTATTTTGTTAATCCATTTGGTGTATCGGACAAAGCAACAAAAGTGTTAGCCATTACCGGATAAATGATTACCTGTTGTGTAACAGAAGCGTTACCCATGCCGGTTGTTGCTTTACTACCATTAATTTTTTTCCCACTGCTTAATATTTCCAAATTGGAAGAAACAGCGGCACCGTATGCCAATCCGGTTATCTTTTTATTCATGGGCGGGTTTATGTTAGGATTGGCAATTGAAAAATGGAACCTGCACCGACGTATTGCGTTAAATATTGTCCGGTTGACTGGCACCAGCGGTGATAGAATAGTACTTGGTTTTATTTTAGCGACAGGTGCATTAAGTATGTGGCTGAGTAATACAGCCACTACCATGATGATGTTTCCGATTGCTTTATCCGTAATACATGTGATGAAGGAAAACAATAAAGGAGAAGGTAATATTGCCAATTTTTCATTGACGATAATGTTGGCTATTGCTTATGCTTCTAACCTTGGGGGTATAGCAACTATAATTGGTACACCACCAAATGTGGCTTATGTTGGGTATATACAAAAGAAGTATAACTATGATGTAGACTTTGTGAACTGGATGCTTATTTGCACACCGCTGGCTATTTTATTATTAATGAGTTTGTATTGGGTAATGGTGAAATGGCTTTTTCCCAATAAAATAAAATCTGACGAAGGGACAAAGCAACTGATACGAAATGAAATACAACAACTGGGCTCATTATCAATGGCAGAGAAAAGAGTGCTGGCTATTTTTATTGGTACAGCTTTTCTTTGGATAACGAGAGGTATTATTAATAATGCACAAAGTATATTCAAACTGGATGATACGATTATTGCAGTAATGTGTGGAGTGGCATTATTTATTTGCCCATCAGGTTCTAAGGATGAGAATAATGATTCGCTTTTAGAATGGGGTGACACCAGTAAGATGGCCTGGGGTATTTTATTACTCTTCGGTGGTGGTATTGCATTGGCGAATGGATTAGAAAAAACAGGGCTGATGCAACAAATGGGACAGTGGCTGGCACAGTTTTCCGGCAATGGGTTTTTATTGGTACTGGTAGTTGTTACCGTCTCACTTTTCATCAGTGAAGTAATGAGCAATGTGGCACAGGTAATTGTATTTGCACCCGTGGTTTCAGCATTGGCAGATGCAATAGGAATGAATCCACTTTTATTAGGAATACCAATGACATTGGCTGCCAGTTGCGCCGGTATGTTACCGATGGGTACACCGCCAAACGCCATTGTATTTGCCAGTGGTCATATCAAATTACGGCAAATGACTAAGGCAGGTTTTGTGATGAATATAATCTCCGTAATTCTGATTACATTGTTCTGCTGGTTTTTACTGCCCTTGTTAATGAAGATGTAATGAAAATAAAAATGCGGAACAATAAGTCCCGCATTCAGCAATTAATATATTTTGATTGCGACTAAAATCTTGGACAGTTCAATTTTTTCGCATTTGGGTCTGTCGGCCTTTTAATATATATAAGAGAAACTTCCATACCACCTCTTGTATTGGAAGCAGGCTTAAGGCTGGAAGTATTGGCATCATAGCTGGCACCTATCCGAAGCCCATTTATTTCTATACCGATATAAGGAATGGCTGCATCATTAAAACGATACCAGGCACCTGCATAAATGTTGGTCGGGTTATCTTCATCATTATTTAAGTTATAAGAAAAAGCACCGCCTACTACAGTATTATTTGCATTTGCCTGAAAGCTATGATTGGCCGCAACATGTAAGAAATGTTTGTATCCGCCAATAGGAATTTTACCGCCTGCCTGAATGGTAGTTCTTGCTGATAACAAATACTGTCCGCCCTGAAAAGATTCTTTCGGACGATTGATATGATACATGGAAGCACCAAGATAAAAATTATTATATCCATCGGTACTACCGTTGTAAAAAACCCCGGCATTCAAATCGAAATAGCTAACACTGATTTGTTTGCTGTCAAAAATTTCACTGGTAATACCTGTAAAACCCAAAGGAGTTAATTCATCTTCAAAGTCCACTTTACTTACATCTAATCTCTTGTTAACAAAAGTTCCCTGGAAACCGGCACCTATCTGATGAAATCCATCTTCATCCAACCCTTTATGATACGCCAACGATAAACCTGCATAGTTAGTAACTAATACACCATCACCAGCTCTGTCCGTTACACCAAGAATACCAATACCCATCTGGTCAATATCTGACAGCCGGTTTTTCATAATGCCAAAGTCAACGGAAGCTGTCCTTGTAACAAAGGCATTATTAATAGTAGGCCATTGGTTACGAAAATTACCTGCTACACGGTACACTCCATCAAACTTTCCTGTCAAAGCAGGATTAAGCGTTAATGGGGAGGCAAAAAATTGGGAAAAATTAGGATCCTGTGCAGTTGATACACTAACCAAAGCCACACAAGCCATCAGGGTAAAAATAATTTTCTTCATTTCTGCGAATCGTATTTAAAACCGGTCAAATAATTTTGGCGACCAGTCATCTGTCTGAATTAAACTAAAAATGTTGCTGCCTTAACTTTTAAGGAGTATTAGTTCCTTGGAACAAAAGGAAAAATACAATATTTTAAAGACCTGATTTGTAGAATTATTGCTGCTTATTAAAAGCTATGAGTTATGAGTTTCGAGCTACGAGACTGACTCTCAAACTTTAAGGTTTTTACTGCAACTCGTAGCTAACAACTCGCAGCTTTCTCTACATCTGCACTTTCGTTCCATACGCCAAATCCCCGGCATCACCCAGCCCCGGCACGATATAACCCTTGGCTGTCAGCTCATCATCAATATCACCACACCAGATAGTTACAGAAGGCTCCTCTCGTTTCACATATTCTATGCCAACCGTACAGGCAATGGCTGCAACTATGTGAATAGCACTCGGTTTTCCTTCTGCTTTTAAAAAATGGATGGTTTTTACTAAGGAAGACCCCGTCGCCAGCATAGGGTCTGAGATAATTACAACCCGGTTTTCCAGTTCCGGGCAGGAAACATAATCGAGGCTTATTTCAAAACTGCCATCTTTATTATGCTTACGGTAGGCAGATATAAAGGCATTGTCAGCCTGGTCAAAGTAGTTCAGCAATCCATTATGCAGCGGTAAGCCGGCACGAAGGATGGTGGCCAGAACTGGTTGTTCTTTTAGAACTTTATGCGTGGCAATACCAAGCGGTGTTTGAATCTCTTTTTCTTCAAAAGGCAGTATTTTACTGATTTCATATGCTGCCACTTCACCAATACGTTCCAGGTTGCGGCGAAAACGCATCCTGTCTGTCTGAATATCCACATTGCGGAGTTCGCCAACCCAGTTACTTATTAAAGAATGTTGCTGGCTGAGATTAACAATCATGCTGAAGATTTACTTTTGACATCCTTCGCCGGACTCAGGATGACAAAGGATAATTTATTTTTACAAACTTAATCTAAATAACGATTCATGGTTTACAGGGCTATCGGTTTAATGAGTGGCAGTTCGCTGGACGGGCTGGATATTGCTTTTGTGGAACTTCAGGAGCAGGCGGGTAAATGGAGTTATGAAATTTTGCAGGCTGATTGTTATCCTTATTCAGATGAATGGGTGGTTAAATTAAAAAATGCCATTAACCTATCAGCAAAAGAGTATCAATTACTGCATGCCGACTATGGCCATTATACAGGTCAGCAGATTAATAAATTTATTGATGAACACCAGCTGCATTATAAAGTAGCCGTCATTGCTTCGCATGGGCATACTACATTTCATAATCCAGAAAAAAAAATGACGGCACAGTTAGGTGATGGTGCTGCAATAGCCGCTGAAACCCAGTTGCCGGTAGTAACCGACCTTCGGGCATTGGATGTAGCTTTTGGCGGCCAGGGTGCACCTATTGTACCCATTGGAGAAAAGTTGTTATTGGATGAGTATAATTTCTTTTTAAACCTTGGTGGCATTGCCAATATTTCTTTTAATAATGATCAATATGCGGCTTTTGATGTGTGCCCTGCTAACCGTGTACTGAACATGCTGGCGAATGAATTGGGTGCAGCATATGATGATGGCGGGCAAATAGCGGCAAGTGGAACTGTCGATGAAGGATTACTGGAAAAATTAAATGCATTGAATTATTATAAAAAACCCTATCCAAAATCACTTGCCAATGATTTTGGAACAGATATAGTTTATCCTGTAATAAAAGGCAGTGGACTTGAAATAAAAGATGCTGTAAGAACTTATACTGAGCATATTGTTATACAAATAAGTAATGCCATCAGCACTTTAGTCAACCTCAAACCTCAGATCTCAAACCTCAAACTATTAGCAACCGGTGGTGGGGCATTAAATACCTTTTTGATCCAGCGATTGAGTAAGCATCTTCAGGAGCTGAGCATTGAAGTGGTAGTACCCGATATAAAACTTGTAAACTTTAAAGAGGCATTAATTATGGCATTTATTGGTGTATTACGCTGGCGGCAGGAGTATAATGTGTTGCCTTCCGTAACCGGAGCTTCCAGGGCCAGTATTGGCGGCGCTTTGTGGACAGGGCAGGAGGCCTGAGTATGATAATAATCAGTTCTTTTTCTCATTAATGTCAAGTTTCCAAAATGACAGGAAAAGTAGCTTCGGCACTGCTAAAAGCGAAATACTATTGGTAAACGAGAAGTACCTGTCAAAATTAAAGAGGGATATTAATGCAGAAAAGGAATTATTTAACCAGCTGCAACAAAATTTTGTTCCCCAGTATGAAGCTGTTTTTCATGATAAAATGGCCCGTAAAACCGTAGTGGTTATTCCAAGCCTTACACTTGACCCTCTCATTCTCACCAAAGTAGAAGGTATTGTACATTACGAAGAAAGGTTGCTTTGCCTGTTGTTATTATTACGGATGCCCCGGACACATGTAGTGTATGTAACCAGCACACCTATTGATCCAATCATCATTGATTATTATCTTCATTTATTACCAGGTATTACTGGTGATCATGCACGGCAACGATTACATTTTTTCAGTTGTTATGATGCTTCCCCGATTTCCCTTACAGAGAAAATACTGGCGAGGCCAAGAATAATTAAACGCATCCTGAATGCGATACCCGATGGGCACCTGGCTCACCTGGCCTGTTTTAATGTAACGGAACATGAACGAAAGCTGGCTGTCACACTTGGGTTACCGGTTTATGGATGTGATCCTGATTTACTTTTTTGGGGAACGAAATCTGGTAGCCGTGAAATCTTTAAAGAATGTGGTGTTGACATTGCTCCCGGTTATGAAAACCTGGAGAATGAAGAACAAATCATTAAAGCATTGGCTGATTTATATCTTGCCAATCCATCATTACGGAAAGCGGTAGTTAAAATGAATGATGGCTTTAGCGGGGAAGGGAATGCCGTTTTTTCTTATACCAAAATATCAGGAAAGGAAAATGTGGAAGAACAGATTCGCCAACTGCTTCGGGCGGAACTTGAAATTGTTGCATCTCATCTTTCGTATGACGGGTTTATAAGTAAATTCATCAGTATGGGTGGTATTGTGGAAGCCTTTATTGATGGGCAACAAAAATCTTCACCTTCCGTGCAGTGCCGAATCAATCCATTGGGAAAAATTGATATTATTTCTACTCATGATCAGTTAATGGGCGGTCCGGATGGACAGGTTTTTTTAGGAGGTACTTTTCCGGCAGACAATGAATATTGTATTGAAATCGGAAAATTGGGAAGAAAGATTTCTGAGGTGATGAAAAAGAAAGGGGTGCTGGGAAGATTTAGTGTTGATTTTTTATCTGTAAAAGAAGGGAATAAATGGAAGCATTATGCTATTGAAATAAATCTTCGCAAAGGAGGTACGACACATCCTTATATCATGCTCCAGTTTTTAACCAATGGGGATTATAATGCAGCTACCGGTAAATATGTTTTACCAAATGGTGAGGAGAAGTGTTATTTGTTTACTGATAATTTACAGGACGAATGTTTCAAAGGGCTTATCCCTTCTGATTTAATGGATATTGCCATGCTCAATCATCTTCACTACGACAATACAAAAGAAGAAGGTGTAATGTTTCATATTATAGGAGCACTTTCTCAATATGGCAAACTGGGTGTAGTATGCATTGCCAGCACTTTTGAACGGGCCAGGTATTTTTATGATGAAACCATAAAAGTATTGCACAAGAATGTACTTTCAGATGATTGATTCAGCCCGGATTCCCTTCAATTCTTCAATACATACAGGTGGATAAAAATAGTTAAATTCAATTTTTATACCCCGGCCCTTTTTTTTAACTGTTCAATCACCAAAACATGAGGGCAAAATCAATCAAAGGAAGTTCGGCTGAAGAAATTAAAACGGCTTTTCAGCAAAGCAAGGCAGATGGTTATCAGCCAACGCTGGCTTTTGTATTTATATCCATCAAACAGGACAGGGCGGCTGTTTGTGAAATGCTTCACAATGCAGGACTTGATATTATTGGAGCCACATCTTCCGGTGAATTTATTAATGGTCATCAGAGTGAAGGGGAAATTGCAATAATGCTTTTTGATTTAAATAAGAATGACTACTGTATTTTATTTGAAGATATCGGCGAAAGAACATTGAGTGATGCTGCGGAGAAAATGGCCAAAACAGCATTGAAAAAATTTAAAAAGCCTGCTTTTATTTTATGCAGCACTCTTTTAGCAGCCAACGGGAATATGCTTGATGGTGAAACCCTGATCCGAAGTATTGAAAAAACACTTGGCCCCGATATAAATCTGTTTGGCGGTATGGCTGGTGATGATATTACATTTAGCGGTACTTATGAATTTACCAATGATCGATCCACTGACTATGGAATGGTGGTACTGGTATTGGATGAAACAAAAATAAGCCTGCATGGCATGGCAGTTTCAGGCTGGAAACCTATTGGTGTTTCCAGGACTATTACAAAAAGCGAAGGCAATTTAATTTACACCATTGATGATAAGCCGGCGGTTGAAATGTACCTGCGTTTTTTAGGTGTGGAAATTTCTTCACCGGACAATATGATAGAATTTTATAATTCAGTCGGGGTTCACTATCCTATCCAGATAGAAAGAAAAAACAGGGAGCCCGGGATGTGTAACCCGATGGGATATGATAAAGAAAAAGATGCCTTGATTTTTGAATCGGATGTGCCGCAGGGTTCCCGGTTTCGTTTTTCAACCCCACCCGATTTTGATATCATTGAAACGATTGTGGGAAAGGCAAAAGAATTAAAAAATGAAACCAATGCAGAAGCAGATGCGTTGCTGATATTTTCCTGCGCAGGAAGATTGAGTTCATTAGGCCCGATGGCACAGGAAGAGAACGAAGGATTAGCAAAAGTCTGGAATGTTCCGATGGCAGGCTTTTATACCTATGGCGAATTTGGCAAAGCTATAAATGGCAAACATGAATTTCATTCTACTACCAATAGTTGGGTGGCATTAAAAGAAAAATAAAATCGTTACTAATAATTTGTAAACTAAAACTAATCTATATGCTAAAAGCTACAGTATTGTACGGTCATCCAACCGATGCCGATGCATTTGAAAAATATTATGCAGAAACGCATACTCCCCTTGCATTAAAAATGAAAGTAGAAAAAATGGAACTAACAAAATTTGTATCAGCTCCGGATGGAGGAAAGCCAGCTTATTACCGGATGGCAGAATTATATTTTGCCGGCCCTGCTGAAATGCAGCAATCAATGGGTTCACCAGAAGGACAGGCTACTTCTGCCGACCTAGCAAATTTTGCAACCGGTGGAGTAACGATGATAATTGGTGCAGTTGAAAATTAATTTTCATAAACAAAATTGTAATGAAAGCAAAATCAATCAAAGGAAAATCACCGCAGGAAATTCAATCAGCTTTGCAGCAAAGCATGGCTGATGGGTTTAAGCCAACGTTGGCTATCGCATTTATTTCTGTAAAACAAGACAGAAATGCTATCTGCAAATTACTGGATGAAAAAGGCATTGCCATTTTCGGAGCTACTACCAATGGGGAATTTATTAATGATGAAGTGGGTGCAGGCTCTATAGCTGTTCTGCTTACTGATCTGAACCCCTTCTTTTTTTCCATTCACCTGGAAGAATATCCAGAGAGAAATTACCAGGAAGTATCGCAAAAGATTGCAAAAGAAGTGTTGAAGAAATTTGCACATCCTGGTTTTCTTATTGCCGGAAGTAATTTAGAAACCGATGCCGAAAAATTATTATTTGGTTTTGAGGACGTAATAGGTAAAGAAGTCAATGTATATGGCGGCATGGCGGGAGATGATTTCACATTTACTGACCAGTTTGTTTTCACGAATAACAGGTCCAGCAGCAGGGGTATGGTCGTTCTGGCCCTGGATGAAGACAAAATCGTAATTAGGGGAAAAGCCACTTGTGGCTGGAAAGCCATGGGCACTGAGAAACTGGTAACTAAAAGTTCGGGGAACCATTTGTTTACAATTGAAGATGTCCCGGTCCTGGAACTGACAAAAAAATACAGTGGTATTGAAAATCTCACTAAAGAAAATCCTTCAGTGGCTATCGAGATTGCCACCAACTTCCCCTTGCAATTGCAGCGGGAAAAAGGCGATCCGGTAATGCGGCCGGGATTAGTTGTTAACTGGGAAGACGGCTCCTTCATCTGCAGCGGATCAATTCCCCAGGGTGCAAAAGTCCGCTTTTCATTACCCCCCGATTTTGATGTGATAGATAAAGTTGTAGATGGTCTTGAAGAGTTAAAAAACAATGAAATGCCAGAGGCCGATGCAGTTATTATTTTCAGTTGTGCCGGGCGACTGGCATCACTCGGCCCGATGGTCGGAAAAGAAATAGAAGGTGTATATAATGTTTGGAAAGCCCCGATGGCAGGTATGTTTTCTAATGCTGAATTAGGCAGAGCCACCGGAGGCAACCTGGAGATGCATAACCTCACTTGTTGTGCTGTCGCATTAAAAGAAAAATAAAATGAATCAGCATTTACAAAGCATACTCAGTTTTATTCAGCAGGATGAAAATCTAACTGCTGAACAGAAAAGTGTTATTATAAAATCATTGAAAGATGCAGATAAAGAATTGGAGATAACGGTTTTCAAATTGGACAGAACGGAAAAAGTAAAACGTACTACTGCGATTCTTCTGGAAGAAACAATACAGGAATTGGAACTGAAAAGAAAAGCCATTGAAGAAACTAATTCAGCACTAACAAAATCATTGGAAGAATTAAAAGCGGCACAGGCACAATTGATACAATCAGAAAAAATGGCTTCGTTGGGTGAGCTTACCGCAGGCATTGCTCATGAAATTCAGAACCCGTTGAACTTCGTTAATAACTTTTCGGAAGTAAATAAGGAATTACTTGTTGAATTGAAAGATGAAATTAAAAAAGGAAACCTTGATGAAGTAAATGCCATTGCAGATGATGTAATTAGTAACGAAGAAAAAATAAACCACCACGGCAAAAGAGCCGATGCCATTGTAAAAGGAATGCTGCAACACAGCCAAGGCAGCAGTGGTAAAAAAGAACCTACCGATATCAATGCATTGTGTGATGAATATTTAAGATTAGCCTATCATGGGTTAAGAGCAAAAGACAAATCGTTTAACGCAACGATGAAAACGGAGTTTGATGAATCCATTGGGAATATCAACATCATTCCGCAAGATATTGGAAGGGTGATTTTGAATTTAATTACCAATGCTTTTTATGAAGTGGACAAAAAGAAAAAAAGAGTTGACGGAGATTATAATCCTACTGTTTCAGTCAGCACTAAAAAGGGAAATGGAAATATCATCATACAGGTAAAGGACAATGCGGATGGTATACCACAAAAAATACTCGATAAAATCTTTCAACCATTCTTTACCACCAAACCAACCGGGCAGGGAACTGGATTGGGATTGAGTTTGAGTTATGATATTGTAAAGGCGCATGGTGGTGAGTTGAAAGTAGAAACAAAAGAAAGTGAAGGGTCAACATTTATAATACAATTACCAACAAACTAAATAATGAAAATATTTGTAAAAATATCCCTGCTGTGTTTGATACCCATTTTCTCAACAGCCCAATTTGACCCCACCTGGGGATATATAACTGCTCAGGAGGCTAATAATCTTAAACGTAGTCTAGAATCAGAAAAGAATGACACACTAAGGATGGCGGCCTACCGTAGCCTGGGTTTTTATTATCAAGAGGATATACCAGACAGCGGCTTGTATTTTCATGAAAAACAATTGGCATTGTCAAAAAAATTAAACATGAAACTATGGCAAGCCGATGCATACAGCCAAACGGCTTTTACATTGTTATTAGTAGGAGATTTTACAAAAGCCTACGAATATCATACCGAAGCCACAAAGCTGGCAAGTGATGAAAAAAATGAATCTGATAATTGGCGGCCCTGGACTTTTTCAAACTCAAAAAACAGCCATGAAGCCCGAATTTCTATTTTGGCTATAAACTATCAAATGATGGGTAACCTGTGGGGTGCTTTAGGTGAAAAGGAGAAACAAAGGTCACATTACTTGGAGGCTGCAAAGTTGGGCGAGTCTATCAATAATGGTAAAGTAGCAGCTCTGGGATATGGAAATTTCGCATTTATTTTGCCTCCTGATTCTCAAATGCTGTTTCTAAATAAGGCATTGAAATATGCAAATGCAGCCCATTTCTCAAGAACCGGTGGTGCTTATGGTAGTCTGGCTGGGATATTTTTTAATAAAAAAATGTTCGATTCTGCCTTTATCTATGCGCATAAAGCAATATCGATACACAAGGAAAATAATATGCTTAGCGATTTATCCAATTGTTATGCTGGATTGTCCTCGTGGTTTCGTCAACAAAACCAAACAGATTCATGCCTTATTTATGCAAAAAAATCTTTAGAGGTTGCCCAGACAACAGGTGTTGGGGATAATCTAAGAACAGCCTATAGAGTAATTTCAGATGCATACGAACTAAAAGGAGAAACAGACCAAGCACTAAAATTTCAGAAATTATCATATACATTAAACGACAGTTTAAGGAGTTTAAGAATAAAAAATCTTACCGAATATCAAAACTTTTCATTCAATGAGCAGCTTCGCTTAAAAAAACTGGATGAAGAAAAAACAGCCTATGCCAATAAAATGAATATGCTTGGACTGTTTGCACTACTGACCGGCATTCTGGTTGTAGCATTAATTCTATTTCGCAACAACCGTCAAAAACATAAAGCAAATAAAGTATTAGAAACAACACTTACCAATTTAAAATCCACCCAATCTCAACTTGTTCAATCAGAGAAAATGGCCAGCCTTGGTGAACTCACCGCAGGCATTGCACATGAGATTCAAAATCCGTTGAACTTCGTTAATAATTTTTCGGAAGTGAATAAAGAATTGCTGGTGGAGATGAAAGATGAAATGGATAAAGGCAATTTGGATGATGCAAAAGCAATAGCAAATGATGTAATAGATAACGAAGAAAAAATAAATCACCATGGAAAAAGGGCCGACGCTATTGTAAAAGGAATGCTGCAGCATAGCCGCAGCAGCAATGGTGTGAAAGAGCCAACTAATATTGATGCTTTGGCAGATGAATATTTACGATTGGCTTATCATGGTCTGCGGGCAAAAGACAAATCATTCAATGCCACATTGAAAACTGATTTTGATGAGAGCATTGGCAACATCAACATCATTCCGCAGGATATTGGAAGAGTGATTTTGAATTTAATTACGAATGCATTTTATGCAGTGAACGAAAAAAACCTGTCGGCGGTTGTAACCCCGACAGCGGTTAAATATGAACCAACTGTTTCAGTAAGTACAAAAAAGAATAACAGCAAAATAGAAATAAGTGTAAAAGATAATGGCAACGGTATTCCAGAGCGCATCAAAGAAAAAATATTTCAACCCTTTTTTACTACTAAGCCTACCGGC
>JANMFO010000377.1:0-10041 GCA_031374245.1 Chitinophagaceae bacterium
ATTCACAGGCACGCCTTGTGCCTGTCTCAGTGAAAACTCTCCGGAGTTGAGAGTTCAAACAGACTTGTTGTCACATACATAAACAGCCAGTTTCATATTAATTGCCCCACTCGTAGGAATGCTGATGGCATTTATTATGTCGCTGTGGTTTTTAAGTTCGTTTAAAACTGGCTGGACATCAAAAATATTCTCTGTTCTCGTAATCATTTTTGTAGTAATATTTCTTGCAACAAACCTTCAGTTCGATAAGAAAGTTCTTGATGCAAAGACACACTACGATAACTATTTTGCCCAGGTAATTTTTTATTCCAAAAATTTCAAGTGGATATTACTTTCTTTTATCCTGTTAGTAATGGCCATATTCGCTTTGTATCTAAGCAGTCTGAATACTCACAGGGCTAATCAATGGTTTAAAAGATTGCAGTTAGTTTCTTCTGCTGCATTCAGTATTGGCCATGGAGGAAATGATGCGCAGAAAGTAATGGGTATTATCACTGCGGCATTAATTGCTGGCGGAAGCATTACAGAATTCAATCAGATGCCCGGTTGGGTACCTGTTGCCTGCTATGCAGCTATCGGTTTAGGTACTATGAGTGGTGGCTGGAAGATTGTAAAAACAATGGGAACAAAAATTACCAAAGTAACCCCCTTTGAAGGCGTGGCTGCTGAAACAGCTGGTGCTCTTACCTTATTTATTACTGAAGCGTTAAAAATACCAGTTAGTACCACCCATACAATTACAGGTGCTATAATGGGTGTGGGTGCTACCAAACGTCTTTCAGCAGTAAGATGGGGAGTAACGATTAATCTTATCTGGGCATGGGTGCTTACTATTCCTATCAGTGCTTTACTGGCAGCTGGTGTGTATCATATTGTTAAACTGTTTTAATTCTCAATTGATTTTTTGACATAAAAATTCCTGACTTTTGTCGGGAATTTTTTTTATGAGTAAGATATTAGTAACAGGTGGCTGCGGCTACATCGGTTCACACACAATAGCAGACCTTATTGAAAATGGATATGATGTTATCTCCGTTGATAATAACTCCCGTTCGAACCCGAATGTTTTAAAAGGAATTGAACAGATAACAGGCAAGAAAGTAAAGAATTACAAGGTAGACCTTTGTAATTATGATGATACGTTTGCCATCTTCCAGGAAAATGAAGACATTGAAGGCATTATACATTTTGCTGCTTATAAATCAGTTGGTGAATCTGTAGATAAGCCATTGATGTATTTTGAAAACAACCTTAACTCCTTAATTAATTTATTGAAGTGTGTGCAGGAATTTCAAACACCATATTTTGTTTTCTCTTCATCCTGCTCGGTGTATGGCAATCCTGACCAGATACCTGTAACTGAAAGCACTCCTATAAAACCTGCTGAGTCGCCGTATGGTTATACCAAGCAGATGAGTGAACAAATAATAAATGAGTTTGCAAAAAGTTCAGGCACACAAAATATTTTACTGAGATATTTTAATCCTGCCGGTGCTCACCCTTCAATTGTTATTGGAGAAATGCCTTTCGGCAAGCCACAAAATCTTGTTCCTGCCATTACACAAACAGCCATTGGTAAATTAAGCAAGATGACTGTACATGGAACTGATTACCCTACCAGAGATGGTTCCTGCATCCGGGATTATATACATATTTGTGACCTGGCTCATGCACATACTTTGTCGATAAAATATCTGCAACAGGAAAAGAGTACCCGTGTTTGCGAAGTCTTTAATTTAGGTAGTGGTAACGGCGTTACGGTTTTAGAAGCTATCAATTCTTTTGAAAAAGTAAGTGGTATCAAATTGAATTACGAAACAGGACCCCGCCGTGCCGGTGATGTGGTTGCCGTTTATGCCAATAATGATTTAGCAAAAAAAATGCTGGGTTGGGACCCGAAATTCTCATTGGACGAAATGATGGATTCTGCCTGGAAATGGGAACTCCGGTTAAAAGCTGATGAAACAGTTTTTTCCGGCATACCGGGTGAGTTGAATTAATGTCTCCGGTTTATTTTTCACTATCCACCATTCATTTCTATCCATTACATTTGCGCAACTAATTTTCAACTATGTTAAAGAATATTCAATCAACCGGAAATAAAGACACCCGAAGCGGTTTTGGTGATGGTATTGTAGAGGCCGCCAGAAAAAACTCAAATATTGTTGCACTCACAGCTGATCTTGCAGGCTCATTGAAACTGCAACAATTCATTAAAGAGTTTCCGGAACGATTTATACAAGTTGGTATTGCTGAAGCCAATATGATTGGTATTGGAGCCGGGTTGACCATTGGTGGAAAAATTCCTTATACAACAACCTTTGCCAATTTCTCAACTGGCCGTGTGTATGACCAGATACGCCAGTCAGTAGCCTATAGCGGCAAGAATGTAAAAATCTGTGCTTCGCATGCGGGATTAACTTTAGGCGAAGACGGAGCCACTCACCAGATATTAGAAGATATTGGATTGATGAAAATGCTGCCGGGTATGACAGTGATTGTACCTTGCGATTATGCACAAACAAAAGCAGCAACGATGGCCATTGCAGATTACCAAGGACCTGTTTATCTCCGTTTCGGAAGACCGGTATGGCCCATCTTTACAGCCGACAAACCTTTTGAAATAGGTAAAGCACAATATTTTTCTGAAGGAACTGATGTTACCATTTTTGCCTGCGGCCATTTGGTTTGGAATGCGATTCAAGCCGGAGTTATTCTTGAAGAAAAAGGAATCAGTGTTGAAGTAATAAATATTCATACCATCAAACCACTGGATGAAGAAGCAGTTTTAAAGTCTCTCCGTAAAACAAAATGTGCTGTTACTGCTGAAGAGCATAATATCATCGGTGGATTAGGTGACGCTATTGCACAAGTTGCTGCTAAACATTTCCCGGTGCCGATTGAGTATGTAGGTACTAAAGATACTTTTGGTGAAAGCGGAACACCTGTTCAGCTATTGAAAAAATATGGTTTGGACATCCCGGATATTGTGGCCGCAGGGGAAAAAGTGATGGGAAGGAAGAAAAACAGTTAAAAGATTGTTTCAAAGTATTCAGGCAGGTTCTTTTATTATTGAACCTGCTTTTTTATTTTTAGGAACTAAAAGGTTTTAAACAAATTCATTTTCCAGTATTCTAACCGAACCAAAGACCAACATCAATGTCCCTGACAACAATTAGCGATAGCGAATTACTGGAGCAATTCCGTAACCCCATTACGAAAGAAAAAGCCTACACATCTATCATCCGTAAATACCAGGAAAAACTATACTGGCATATCCGCCGCATGGTTATTGAGCATGAAGATGCCAATGATGTGCTGCAAAACGTACTTATCCGGGTTTGGAATGGCCTGGAAAAATTCCGGGAAGACAGCCAATTGTACACCTGGCTTTACCGGGTGGCTACTAACGAATGCCTGACTTACCTGGAACAACAGAAAAAAAGGTCGTCAGTAAGCCTGAGCGATGTGGAAAGTGGGCTGGAGAACAAGATAAAATCTGACAAGCATTTTGACGCCAAAAAAGTAGAGTGGAAGCTTCAGGTAGCCATTCAACAACTTCCTGAAAAACAAAGAGTTGTATTTGGACTTCGTTATTATGACGAGATGCCTTACGAGGAAATGAGCCGGGTGCTGGAAACCAGCGAAGGTGCTTTAAAGGCTAGCTATCACCATGCTGTCAAGAAAATTGAGGATTATATGCTAAATCATTAAACTTTGAGGGACGAAAGCCATCCTATAACCGTAAAATGACTCAGAACAATAACATATTGCAAGAATTGAAGGAACTGGAAAGTTCGCTGGCAGGCTTAGCCGCTCAAAATATTTATTCCGTACCCGATGGATACTTTGAGGGATTAGTTGGCCAGGTACTTAACCGCATCAAAGCAATGGAAGCTGCAAATGCCGCTGAAGAGTTAGGTTATTTGTCGCCGATGCTGAGCAATATGTCGAAGCAACTGCCTTATGCAGTTCCTGCTGGTTATTTTGAAAGTCTGGAAGAAAAGCTGATGCAAACTGTTAGAAACAGCAACGATTATCTCCATAAGGAGTCCTTTGGACAAACAGCAACGGAAGAATTGGAAATGCTTTCTCCATTGTTAAGCGGTTTGAAAAAAGAAATGCCTTACAGTGTACCTCAAGGATATTTTGAAAACCTTGCTGCTGATATAAATACACAGGCGAATAAAACTGAAACAAAAGTTGTTTCAATCGGTAGCCGTAAATGGTTCCGTTTTGCAGCAGCTGCAGTAATTACAGGGGTGATTGTAATGGTGGGGTTTATGGTTATTGACGGCCCTAAAGTTGACCCCGGTACAAATTCGCATGCTTGGGTTGAAAAAAAGTTAAAAAAGGTAAGTACAGAAAAAATTGAAGAGTTTATTCAGTTAACAGATGAAGAAGAGTTAGTTGCATCGAAAGATATTAAAACTCAGGATATAAAAGAATTAATGAAAGATGTGCCTGAAAACGAAATTCAAAGCCTGTTGAATGATACACAATTTTTAGATGATGGCATGGCAGATGATGCTGCTGCTGAAACAATGATGAATTAAAGAGAGTGAAAATGAAAAAGATATTATTCATAGTAAGTTTGTTTCTGGTTACCACTAATGCGTTAATGGCGCAGGATGATGGTGATGATAAAATACGGGATAAAATGAGGGAGTACATTCAGCAAAGAATGAGGCTTTCTAAAAATGAAGCTGAAAAATTTAGCCCTATTTTTCTCCGTTATTTCAGGGAATGGAGAACTGCATTGAAAGACAACCAGGGTGACAGATTGATTCTCCAACAGAAAGTAGTAGAGTTAAGACTTCGATATAGAAATGAGTTTAAAGAAATAGTAGGTGAAAAAAGAAGCAATGAGGTGTATTTAAATCAGGAAAAATTTATTAAAGAATTAAAGGACTTGCGGCGTGAAAGAATACAAAACAGGCAAGGTCCGAAAAACAGGATAAGAGATATTAGTCCACAGTCAATTTAAGTTTTTTTAGTGTTTTTCATAAATTAGCGATAGCCGGTTCTGGATGGAGCCGGCTTTTTTATTTAAAACTTCCACACTGGGTTTTTTACATCATGATAAAACAAGAAAGTCCAGTTTTCCTTTTCTCCTTTCTCCCACCATTCTCTTCTTAATTCCATTGCCTTTTTCCCGTCAAAATCATACTTGGCAACAAACCTGTGTTTCATCTGCTGCAATTGAGGAGCATCGTCTCCGCCAAAAAATATTATTTCATCATTTTCTTTTACCCAAAAAACCTGGTGTTGCGGTGAGTGAGCTCTGGTTATTTCATAATAAATATAATCATCCATTACTCCATTCCCTTCCAGAAATACGACCTGTGATGAATTTTGTAAACACTCTAACTCCTCAGTTATATAAGAGGGAAAGCCTTTTTCAAAAGCAAAAGCAAGTTCGGTACGCTGCACATAGTAGGTGGCATTAGGTAAAGAAAGTCGGCCACCCAATCCATCTCTTTCAATACCCACAGCCCCGGCATGATCCTTATGCAAATGACTCATCAATACTTTGGTTACTTCAGAAGGATTAATTCCGGCATTAATAAGATTAGTATGTAATTGTAATCTACCTTCTTTTTCGAAACCGAGACCTGTATCTATCAGCAGAATATCTTTTGAGGTAATGATAACGAAGGGTTGTATCTCGACTAACAAACTGCCAACTGGTCTATCCTGTAAACTATGAGAGTTCTCATCAAAGGGAACAAAAAGTTTTGTTTTATCAATAGTAAATGTGCCTTCTGAAAGGGGAATAATTTTCATACTGCAAATTACCGTAAAACCATTTGACGGTCAGCATCCAATCGTATCAAAATAAAAAGTAGAATAGTGAAGGTGAGTAAAGAAGTTCCACCATAACTGATGAATGGTAACGGAATACCAATTACCGGAGCAAGGCCAACTGTCATCGCTACATTAATAGCAATATGAAAAAAGAAAACAGCCGCCACTCCATAGGCATAGCACCTGCTGAAAGTACTTCGTTGCCGTTCGGCCAGTGTTATTATCCGTAAAAGAAGAATCAAATAAACACCAAGCAACACGATACTTCCTGTAAAACCGAATCCTTCCCCAACAGTGCAAAAAATAAAATCGGTTCGTTGTTCTGGTACAAAGTCATACCGGGTTTGTGTAGCTTTCAATAAGCCTTTCCCGAATATACCGCCGCTGCCGATTGCAATTTTTGATTGCCGCACATTATAGCTACTACCCGATTCTTTTTTCTTTGCCGCAGCCTGTTCAGAAATATCATCTTTCTTTTCAAGGTAAGGATTGTCCTTACCAAACAAATCATAAATCCTTTCTACCTGGTGCCGTTGCAATACACTTTTAAAAATAAAAGGCACGGCAAACCGCTGTATACCCACACAAACAAACCAAAGAAGTATAATTGTTACCAACAACCCCCGGCTGCGTTTAATGGAACGCCTTAAAAAATAAATAGTAGCGGCTGCAATTACCGTCAGTATAATAGCCAGGGTATTGGGTTCAATAACAATAGAAGCCACAATCAGGGCTGTTACAGCAAAAGCAATTAAAGGAATAACCGAAGGAAGTCCTTCCCGGTACATAACAATGGCAAAAGAGAAAAAGACCAATGCCAGACCTGTTTCATTTTGCATCAACGTAAGAGCAGCTGGTGAAAAAGCGATAGCTGCTGCAATAACCTGTGAACGGGTTTTGGTAAAATCAGTTTCTGGTCGTGAGAGATATTTAGCCAATGCCAATGCCACAAATATTTTACAAAACTCCGCTGGCTGAAAATTAAAAGCCCCTAACTTAATAATCGACTCTGTCCCTTTTACATTAGAGTGAAAAGGGAAAACTAATAGCAACAAAAATATACCTAATGCATAACCAAGGTTAGCAGTAGCTGAGAAGAACTTACTATCGGTCAATAAAATAAAAAAAGCAAGGACCGATCCAATACAAAAGAAATAAAATTGTTTGCTGTAATCCGTTTTAAATTTCAAAAAACTTTGTATCACCGGGTCACCTTCTTTATAGGTAGCTGCAAAAATGGCGGTAAGCCCGATTGCCACCAGCAGCAGGTATATCCATACTAAGCTCCAGTCTATTCCTTTTGATATGGCGGGGTTACGTTGGTTCATGAATCTATCAACTATCTATCTTTTTACAGTATCTTTTTTGTTAACTGCCGGTTGCTTTTGTTTATCAGGAGCCAGCATATCCATTTTTACCGGCTGCTTACTTTGTGAATCTTTTGCCGGTGCATTACTTTTATTCTTTCCTGCATTAACTTCTGCTTCTGTAAGATTATCTTCCGACTTAAGCGTATCCTTAATGTTATTCAACTCATTCTTTAGCTCTTTCTCTATTAGCTTCGCTTTTTCCAAAGAATCCTTTGTTCTCATCTTCTGCATCATCAATGGTGGGATAAGGTTGATACTTGCCATTCTTTCTTCCAGCGGTTTTCTTTTAGCATCAATCGTATCATTAATATATTTTTCAATCATCAGACTTACAATTGGTGCTGCATAAGTACCGCCAAAGCGACCGCTGTTTTCCACCACACACATAATGGCAATTGTCGGGTTTTCTCTTGGAGCAAAAGCACAGAAGAAAGAGTGGTTAGGTTGTTTCACTCCGCGATAATAATTCTCCACTGTTCCGGTTTTACCGCACACATTAATGCCGGGTACTTTTGCTCCACGTCCTGTACCACCTTCCATCACACCCTGCATACCATCATGTACAGCTTCAAAGATGCTGTCAGGTATATTGATAGGCACGTTTCTTACTTTATACTTTTCAAGCAAGCCAAACTTATCACCCCCTTCTATTGAATCAACAATATGCGGCGTAATGAACCATCCTTTATTGGCGATATAGGCCATTTCATTTGCCACCTGTAATGGTGTAGCTGTAACCTCACCCTGACCGATACTTACAGAACGATAATTACAAAATCCCCAATGCCCTTCGCCATAGACTTTATTAAACATCTCCGGTGTAGGAATAGTTCCTTTTTGTTCTGTTGGTACATCTACACCCAACCGATGGCCTAATCCAAACGCATACATATACCGGTTCCAGTTTCTAAGGCTGCTATCCTGTGTCGGGTATTTTGGATTATTAATAACCCGCTGCATTACATTGGCAAAGTAAGTATTGCAGGAATGAGTGATTCCGGTAGACAAATAATAGGTGCCCGGATCAAGACAACCCATCGGGTTGCTGCCACCACAACCATAAAAAGCGCCGGAGCAACTAAATGTAGTTTTTGTATCTATCACTCCTTCAGCCAAACCAACCAATGCCTGCAAGGTTTTAAAAGTAGAACCCGGTGCATAGCTTGCATTCACCGCCCGGTTTAATAGTGGAAGACGGGGGTCAGTATATAATTCAGAAAAGTGTTTTCTTCTTTCACTTCCCGTTAATAATCCGGGGTCATACGTTGGGCTACTGACCATGCTGATTATACCACCCGTTTTAGGATTAATAGCAACGATTGACCCTACTTTATTACTCATCAGCTTTTCACCTAACTGTTGCAATTCTATATCAAGACTTGTATAAAGATTGCTGCCTGCCACAGCTTGTACATCGAGTGAACCGCCTTCATACGGCCCTTGTATGCGACTAAAGTTATCTTTTATCAATACCTGCATTCCTCTTTGTCCCATTAATGCTTTTTCATATGTGGATTCTAATCCTGTCATACCTGCATAGTCACCACTAACATAGCCTTCGCCGTCATGCTTCTTCAGGTAATTAGTATCTACTTCTCCCAAATAACCAACTATATTGGCGCAGGCATTAAAAGGATAAGAACGAATTGGCCTCTCTTGTATATAAAATCCATTCTGGAAACGCCATAAGTTTTCCTGTATCCGGGCATGTTTCGCTGCTGGTAGTGATGCTTCAAATACAGAAGGCTTTTGAGAACTGTTTTTTATAATAGCAGTAATGATTCTCTTTTTGAACTCCACCGTATCAATTTCCATCAACCGGCAAAAGAACACCGTATCAATTCTTTTGGCTTGCGATGGTGTTACCATCAGGTCATAAGTAAGCGTATTATTGAGAATGGCTTTTCTATGGCGGTCTAAAACTAATCCCCGTGGCGGATAGATGGTCTTCCTCAGAATAGCATTATCATCGGCCAACTGTCCATATTTTTTTGAAACCACCTGCAAATAAAAAAGCTGGGCTATAATAACCACAAACGCAACCACGAAGACAAGGCGGATTATATAACTTCTTGATTGGTTAAAAACAGACATTGAAAAAAGTACGAAGACCGGTTATGAAGAAAGAGGTGAGGAAATTTTTATAAACTACAAAGTACGAATTACAACAGCCGGTTTCCAAATCTATTTGCAAATAAAATTTATTTTATGAAAATTTTCTACCCTTCAGCAGTTAACAGGTTATGAACTACGCCGTATTTGTCCGGAATTTTAATTTGCGGGGAAACAATAATTCCACTGTAAAAATCAGCAGCAGACTGATGCCGGTAGTACAAATTACTTTGATAATGAAATCAAGGAAACTTCCAAAACTCAGCCATTCCAGAAATATCATGTAGCCATGATGAAGTAGTGTAAGTATAAATACATACACCGCATATGGTGTCCATTGCATGGCTTTGGGTGATGGCTCCCGGTAGTTGAATTCTGAACTGTCCTTTGGAGTAAGTATATCAATAATGAAAGGCCTTACATAGGCTATCAGCACACATGCAGCAGCATGGAGACCTGGTGTCATTAAAAAATAATCCAGTGTAAGGCCGGTAAAAAATCCAATAACGAGCAACCACAACCGGGAAACAGAAAACGGCAACCATAAAAGAGGCAGGTAATACAAATAAGGTGTAATAAAACGATGCAGGTGCGGAATTTTGCTCAGCACATATACCTGTATCAGTATAAACACAGCAATCCGAAAGATATTTCTTAAAAAATCACTCACCTTGGACTCTTTTTAGCGTCTTCAATTTTCTTTTTTGATTCAGTATTCAACAAAACCTGTTCATTATATTCTACATTTTCC
>JANMFO010000434.1:0-7439 GCA_031374245.1 Chitinophagaceae bacterium
CAAAAGGATTTCCAAGAGGTCATGCAAAGCTAAACGAAATTTCCGGGTCGTTGAAATTTCATATCCACAGTTTGAAAAAGAAGTCGTGGAAAAGAAAATTTGCTTGTCCTGATTATGTTCTAATGCAGGAATTTTCAACGCCGTATAACCTTTTTTACCCATAGCCGGCAGCCACCGGGCGGTATGCTATCTTCTTCTTTGCCCCAGGGGTTTATTTTATCCAGTTGTATTGCTGCATCACCAATAAAAATGGGCTTAAAGTCGCTTCCTGCATTGATGATGGAATCTTTGTATTGTATTTCCAGTTCACAATAAGGCCTTTCTGTACCGTTTTTCCCATCTGCTGACTCCCATTTCCTGGCACAACCATAGTTGGTAATGGACAAACCCAGCTCCTTCACTTTTACGGTTTGCTTATTGGCAATTACCAGCTTTCTTTCGGTAAACTCTTTTGCTGAATTACCGCATCCGTTTACTAGTATTAAACCTGCGGCAGCAGCAAATATTATCACAATGAATTTCATGCTTTAAATTACAAATAACCCGACGATTACCCTATTTTAGTATTTCAACCACTGTTTATGAAAAAAATTCTGCTTGTAGTTTCCTGCTTCGCATTTGTAGCTATTGCAACTGCACAAAAAACTTATATCTGGTGCGGCACTTTAATTGACGGCATTTCCAACGAGCCGAAAAAGAATATGACTATTGTAGTAGAGAAGAATAAAATCGTAGCAGTGGAAAATGGCTTTTCCAAACCGGGTACCACCGACAAGACCTTTGACCTGAAAACAAAAACCATTACTCCCGGATGGATAGATATGCATGTACACTTTGAAAGCGAAACTAAAAAGGGAAATCTTGCCGATAGGTTTACACTAAACCCCACAGATGTTGCTTTTGAATCATTAAAATATGCCAGTGTTACGTTGATGGCTGGTTTTACAACAGTAAGAGACCTTGGTGGAAGTGGTGTCAATATTTCTTTGCGCAATGCGATTAATAAAGGACAGGTAACGGGACCAAGAATTTATACGGCCGGAAAATCTATTGCTACTACCGGCGGTCATGCCGACCCAACCAATGGATACCGCAAAGATTTAATGGGAGACCCCGGACCTAAAGAAGGCGTAATAAATGGTACTGAAGATGCTTACCAGGCCGTAAGACAACGATACAAAGAAGGCTCTGATCTGATAAAAATAACAGCCACCGGTGGTGTGCTTAGTCAGGCAAAAGACGGAGCCAATGCACAGTTTACCGAAGAAGAAATAAAAGCAATCGTTGCTACTGCCAAAGATTATGGATTTAAAGTAGCTGCACATGCCCATGGTGCAGAAGGAATGAAAAGAGCGATACGGGCTGGTGTAAATTCTATTGAGCATGGCACTTTTATGGATGATGAAGGCATACAACTGATGAAACAATATGGTACCTGGCTGGTACCTACTATTATTGCCGGAAAATCTACGGCTGACAGTGCAAAAATTCCCGGTTACTATTCTGATATCGTTACACCAAAAGCCTTGACTACCGGCCTGCAGATACAAGCCACTTTTGCCAAAGCCTACAAAGCCGGAGTAAAAATTGCTTTTGGTACCGATGCCGGTGTATTCCCGCATGGAAAAAACTGGATGGAATTTGGCTACATGATAGAAGCGGGTATGCCGGCTATGGAAGCTATAAAAGCTGCTACCATCAGTGCCGCTGAATTATTGGGCGAAAAAAATAGACTCGGCAGTATTGAAACCGGTAAACTCGCCGACATTATTGCTGTTGATGGCGACCCGTTGAAAGATGCCAGCATTTTTGGGAAAGTAGTTTTTGTAATGAAGGATGGAGCGGTGTATAAGCAGTAAAAAAAATTATTTACCAAACTGTAGTGCTACTATCAGTTTCCTTGCGACGCACATTTCATTGTTTGGTAATTCTATTGAGCATATTGCCGTAGGTGATAAAAGAAAACTTTGAAACTGTAAGTTTTAAAATTTTAAATGAATTAATAAACTGGGAAATCTTGCCTTTGTGGTCCGCTTTTAAGGAATAGAATCCATATTAAATATAATAAAGCAACTGTCAGCAATAAAAATCTTAACCAATGTGGTATGTTGAAATCATCTTCATTTTTTTTCTTTTTCATACTATTTATATTGCTGCTAATAAAATCAATCCTTCGCAATTTTCTTATAGCTCGTTACAATACCTCTTATCAATGAAGAACTAAATCCCTGATGTTCCATTTCATTTAAGCCGGCAATGGTGCAGCCCTTTGGCGTAGTTACTTTATCAATCTCCTGTTCGGGATGGGTATTTTTTTGTAATAATAATTCTGCTGCCCCTTTTACAGTTTGTGCTGCAATCAATGATGCAGTGGTAGCATCAAAACCAATTTCTATCCCGCCCTGTATATTGGCACGGATGTATCGCATGGCATAAGCAGTACCACATGCACCTAAAATGGTGGCAGCATCCATCAGTTTTTCATCAATCATTACGGTTTTACCCAACTGCTGAAACAATTCCTGTATATAATTCAATTGTGATGCCGAAGCCCCGGAATGTGCCAGGCAGGTCATGCTTTGTTGTATGGCAATGGCGGTATTCGGCATAGCCCTGATAACAGGCACTGGTTTACCAATGGCAGCCTGTAACTGTTCTATCCATGCGCCGGTAACTACCGACACCACCACATGTTTCTTAGGGTTAAACACTGCTTTCAATTCTTTAATTATCTCCGCATAATTATATGGCTTAACCGCCAGGATGATTATTTCACTGTCCTTAACCGCTTTCTTATTATCACTGTGTACCATACAGCCCCTTTCTGCAAACCGGCTGAGTGATGAAAGGTTGCGGCGGGTAATGGTTATTTCCACAGGGCGGCTGAATTCACTTTGTATCAATCCATCGGCAATAGCTGCACCCAGGTTACCTCCACCGATGATTGCAATTTTCCTGCTCATTTTATCATTTTTGTAAAGATAAGAATGCAGCGGGACAAGTATTTGTTGAACGTTATGACAACAATTAATCTATAAACTTCTACAGGAGCCAAAAAAAATAAATTATTTCTGACAATCCGGAAACAATTTGATTCCGCAGGTGTTAATCAATCAACTAAAAATCAAAAAATATATTTTATGCAAAAGAATCTTTTCTCATTGCTTACAGCTGTGGTACTTACCTCAGCCACATTTGTAGCTTGTAATAATGCAGCAGAAACAAAACCAACAGAAGACACAACAGTTGTAGTTAAAGAAGAAGCTATGGAACCAAAGATGGATGCTCCTAAAGATATCGTTGATGTAGCTATGGGATCAGCAGACCACACATCATTAGTAGCTGCTGTAAAAGCGGCCGGCCTTGTTGAAACATTGAAAGGTGCAGGCCCCTTCACCGTATTCGCTCCAACTAACGCTGCTTTTAATGCATTACCTGCTGGCACAGTAGATGGTTTATTAAAGCCTGAAAGCAAAGCTGACCTTACCGGTATTTTAACTTACCATGTAGTAGCTGGTGCTGTAAAAGCTGCAGACCTGAAAGATGGTCAGAAAATTAAAACACTTCAGGGTGGAGAATTGACCGTTTCAATTAAAGATGGCAAAGTAATGATTAATGGTGCAAATGTTACCGCTGCAGACCTTGCTGGAAGCAATGGTGTTGTTCATGTAATTGATGCCGTGTTGATGCCTAAGAAATAATTTTTTTTTGCTTGTTGTGAATATTTCAAGAAAAGGGAGTAACGAAAGTTGCTCCTTTTTGTTTTTGCCCTTGTCCCCTAAAGGGAGCCTAGGCCAATTATTCATTACGAAAGCCATAGAGTTTTAAAGCAATAACTTATAAAAGCTGTGGAAACATTAGCCCATAGTTGACTCAATCAAGTTTACATTAGAATCCTGCAATCAATAATACTCCTTTTTCAGCAGGTAATCTTTTACATAATCACCCACCCCATCTTCTAATGAATAAAAAGGTTTTGTATAACCGGCATCTTGTAATTTATTCATATCCGCTTCAGTGAAGTATTGGTACTTGTCACGGATATCTTCCGGCATATCAATGTATTCGATAACTGGTTCCTTACCCATGCCCGCAAAAGTGGCTTTTACCAAATCATCAAAGCTTCTTGCTTTACCTGTACCCAGATTATATAATCCTGTTGCGACATGATTATCCATCAACCAATAACAAACTGCTGCCACATCTTCTACATAAATAAAATCACGGAGTTGTTGGCCATCTTTAAAATCAGGCCGGTGAGATTTAAAAAGTTTTACTTTCCCGGTTGCTTTTATCTGGTTGAAAGAATGAAATATCACACTAGCCATCCTGCCTTTATGGTATTCATTGGGACCATAGACATTGAAGAATTTTAAACCAGCCCAGAATGTTGCTTGGGTAGTTTGTTGCAATGCCCATTTATCAAATTCATTTTTAGAAATACCGTAAGGATTTAACGGTTGCAGTTTATCTAAGATATCATGGCTGTCTTTGTAACCAAACTCTCCGCTGCCATATGTAGCTGCAGATGATGCGTAAACCAGTGGAATATTTTTTTCGGTGCAGTAGTTCCAGATGCTTTTTGAATATTCCAGGTTCAATCTTTCATGAATAGAGTAATCAAATTCTGTAGTATCTGTTCTGGCACCCAAATGAAAGACAAAATCAATAGCAGGGTTTTCTTTTTCCAACCATTCAAACAAATCTTCCCGTTCAATCTTTGCAGTAAATTGTTTCGAATCAAAATTGAACCATTTATCTTCTTCACTAAAATCATCTACTATGATGATGTTAGTATATCCTTTCTTATTAAGATAACCAAGCAGGTAACTGCCGATGAAGCCAGCAGCACCTGTGAGTAGTATCGTACTCTTCTTATCCATTATATAGAACTCAATGCAGAGCCAGCTTTTTCTTTTGATAAATAATTTTCAATAGCAGTGTCATATTTTTCTTTCCATTCTTCGATTGCTCCCCACTCCATTCCATCTACTTCAACAGAACCGGTTGTAACTACACCCAATTCTTCAAAAGAATGATTGCCTAAAGCTTTTTTCAATTCACTTAACCTTCCTGCTTTTACTGATACCACTACCCTGCTTTGTTTTTCACCAAACCACTGTGCATCTTTCCTGATGTTGTAATCAGCCGCTACTACATCAAATCCAAGATTCCGATGAAAACCTGATTCCAATAATGTAACAAACAAACCGCCTTCACTTACATCATGTGCAGATTCGATAAGATTATTTTTTATTAACTCAGCCACCTTTTGTTGCAAGTCGAATTCTTCTTCCAACTCAAAATTTGGTGCAGGAGAATATTCCACTCCACAAATCTTACTCAGGTATTGAGAAGAATTAATATCATTCGTTGATTTGCCAATTAATACAATCACATCACCTTCTTCTTTAAAATCCAGTGTCATTTTATCAGCGATATCTTCCAGCAAACCTACCATACCAATTGTTGGTGTTGGATATACCGGGCCGTCAGGATTCTGATTATAAAAACTCACATTACCACCTGTAACAGGTGTGTCAAATTTTACACAAGCTTCTCCCATTCCCTTTATCGCTTGTACAAATTGATAATATACTTCCGGGTCGTATGGGTTGCCAAAGTTCAAGCAATTGGTAACACCCAATGGCAAGCCCCCGCTGCAAACAATATTTCTTGCTGCTTCACTTACGGCAATCATTGTTCCTTTATACGGGTCAGCAAAAACATAATGACTGTTACAATCGGTAGTAACAGCTAATGCTTTGGTAGTTCCTTTTACAATTACCAACGGCGCATCAGTTGGGGCATTGGTAGAAGTATTATTCGTACCCACCATACTATCATATTGATTAAATATCCATCTTTTTGATGCAATGGAAGGAAGCTGAACTAATTCCTCAGCAACCGCTTTCAAATCTTCCGGCACTTCAATTGCGTCCGGATTGAATTTTTTTATTTCAGCAAAGTATTTCGGCTCAGTGTATTCTCTTTCATATTGTGGCGCACCGCCGCCCAATACTAATTCATAAGCTGGTAATGATGCTTCGAGTTCTCCATTCATAAAAAAATTCAGCACACCATCATCAGTTACTTCACCAATAACTGAACATGGTAAATCCCATTTTGCAAAAACTGCATTCACTTCTTCTTCTCTTCCTTTTGTTGCAACGAGTAACATTCTCTCCTGGCTTTCACTCAGCAACAATTCCCATGTTTTCATATTGCTTTGCCGGGTTGGTACTTTATCCAAATCAATCCGCATACCTACTTCGCCTTTGGCACTCATTTCGGCAGTAGAACAAATAATGCCTGCTGCACCCATATCCTGCATACCAACTACTGCACCAGTTTGTATCACTTCCAAACAGGCTTCTAATAATTTCTTTTCCTGGAATGGGTCACCTACTTGTACAGCAGGCAACTCCTGAGTACTTTCTGCAGTAATATCTGCCGATGCAAACGATGCTCCACCGATTCCATCTTTACCCGTTGCACTTCCTACAAACATCACCGGGTTTCCTTTTCCCAATGCCGTTGCAGAAACAGTTTCACCATTTTTTAAAATACCAACACTCATTGCATTTACCAGTGGATTCGTATGATAGCATTTGTCAAAATATATTTCACCGCCAACAGTTGGCACACCAAAACAATTTCCATAATGACCAATACCATGCACCACACCAGATAATAAGTGTTGTGTTTTATCTTCTTCTAAATTTCCAAAGCGAAGTGAGTTGAGCGATGCAATCGGCCTTGCTCCCATTGTAAAAATATCTCTGTGTATCCCACCCACTCCTGTTGCTGCTCCTTGAAAAGGTTCAATAGCAGAAGGGTGATTATGTGATTCAATTTTAAACACCACACCTAATCCATCACCAATATCCATCAACCCTGCATTTTCTTCACCGGCTTTTACCAGCATTCTTCCGCCTTCTCTTGGTAATGTCTTTAACCACTTGATGGAATTTTTATAACTGCAATGCTCACTCCACATACCGGAGAAAGCACAGAGTTCATTAAAGTTGGGTATACGTCCCAGTTTTTGTTTGATGAGTTCAAATTCCTGTTCCGTTAATCGTAGCTGTTGTGCGGTTTTTACTGTTATTTCCATGTAGATTAAATATTGAGTCGCAAATTTACAGCTTGTAGATTATTGGCTTGATAGAACTTGTCAACTTTGTGCTGACAATCACGGTAATAATATCTATTTTGCGCAGATAAACCTTTTGTGTGGAATACCTGCTTTTTGTCGTATATCTCGTATTGTTTGCCTGGCTGGTTACCAAAGTAAAATTCTTTACACTTACTGGTCTCAGCAAACCCCAGCTTATCATTATTTTTTTGCTGAAAGTGATGGCAGGTATCTTTTATGGCTGGATAGGTCTTTATTATGGCGGACTGGCGCAGATGCAGGACACCTGGAGTTATCATAC
>JANMFO010000023.1:0-6767 GCA_031374245.1 Chitinophagaceae bacterium
AGGTGATAACGGTCGGTGGCAAATTGTTTGGTGAAGGTTTTTGAACCGGTATAGAAAAATTTGCCTGCAAATAAACGAACATCCAGCCCCCCTTTTTTAGGGTAATTAAAAAAATATTTCCCAGTAAAGGCGGTACGAAAAAAATCTTTTCCCTGCTCAATTTTTAATTCACCACGGTAGGGATAAAGCACCCTGTTGTTTTCAATAACGAACTGTAACTGGTTTAGCGTAGCATTTTCCCTGATGGTTTTGTATTTGTTGGATATGGTGGTATCAACTCCATTAATGACTGTATCACGATAAAACCGTAAAGCATCTTCATCCAGCAGAAAGGTCTTAAACTGAATATACCTGTTGAAATTACTGCGGGGATTTTTTTCCTTTAAAGTAAGTTTTATACCCGGGACTATTTTCTGAAAGGCCATAAATGTTTTATTGCCATCTTCATCTGTAAACCTATCGGCAGTAAATGTTGAACCGCTAACACCTGCTTCAATTTTCCTGAATAAATTATTTGGATAAAAATTGTAATAGGCTAAACCTAAACCAGTCAAACTTTTACTACCTGTTGCATACATTGGAGCCAGCAGAAATTGAAAATTGGACGGCGGTAATTTCATATTAGTAACAAAAGCACCAAGCATAATTTTATCATAACTGTTAATACCGATTGCTGGTCCTAAAAGAAATAAGTTTTTTGCAGGCTGCTTGCTGTATTTATCTAATTTTTTAATATCAAAAACAAAAGCTGTTGTTGAGCCGGTTCGTTGTTGGTTTGGAAGTGTTCCTGTTTTAGAGAGGTATGAAAAAATGGAGTCCATGTTTTTGCCTGTGCTTTGTTCTATTGATTTTTTAAAATCTGCCGGTTGAGGATGCTTGAATTGCCAACGGCTGTAATATTCCTGCATGGCTTTATTGAAAGCTTCGGTACCCAATTGTGCTTCTAAATAATCCAGCCATACAGAAGTTTTGTAGTAGGCTGTTAAAGCGTAATTGATAATACTATATTTTTCGGATGGAGTTTCTATCGGCTGGTCATTTTTCGAAACAGCCTTTGTTTCAAAAATCAGCTGCTCCAATTTTGATTTTTTGCCATACTTAGCTTTATTATACTTTGCATCATAATAGCTGTTAAGACCTTCATCCATCCATGGATGTGTTCTTTCATTGCTGGCCAATATTCCGTAGAACCAGTTATGACCTATTTCATGAGTAATTGTATTGTCCAGGTTCTTTTCACTTTCACCCGGTGAAATAATTGTAATCGTGGGATACTCCATACCACCACCAAAACTTTCAGGGCCTTGCACTACGCTTACAATATTATAGGGGTATTCTCCAACAAGGTTGGAATAGTGATGAATAGCATCCTTTGAATAGCCAATACTTTTGCTCCAGTTTTGTTTATGTGCCGGAGTGTAATAAGTAAATACATCAATTATTTTGCCGGAGGCAAGACGACAGGTATCATAGTTTACAATAAATCGTTTATCAGCAAACCACGCAAAGTCATGAATATTATTTTGTTTGTATTGTATTGTTTTTGATGTGGATGCTGATTCTGGAAAAAGCTGGTAACTCGTTTTTATCTGGCCACCAATTGTTTTTTCTTTTACTTTTATTGGTTCCCAGTTGTAAGTTGATCTACTTTTCATCCATTCTTTTTCTTCTACGTTCTGCAAATCACCTGTTGCTGCTACCACATAGTTTTTTGGAACTGTAATACTCACATCAAAGCTGCCAAACTCACTGTAAAATTCCCCCTGGTCAAGATAGGGCATCGGGTGCCAGCCTTTGCTATCATATACGGATGGCTTGGGGTACCATTGAGTTGCCTGGTAACTTTGTCCGTCATGTCCGCCCCTTGAAAAATTGTAAGGAAGCTGCATATGAAAAGGAGTGGTGATAGTTATTTTTTGCCCGGATGGAAGCGGAGTTGGTAAAATGATTTTTACAATATCAATATGCTGGGGATGGTCTTCAACTTTTGCTGTCAGGTTATTTACTTTAAAATCCAGTTTATTGATATAGCCTTTTTGGTATTTATCAGAAAAATAAAACTTTGTACTCCCATTTTCTAATAGCTGATCGCTGAAAGCGGTTTTATCGTTTTTGTACGCATTTGGCCACAAATGAAACCAGATGAATTTCAATGTATCAGGTGAATTATTGATGTATTCGATTTTCTCAAATCCATCCAGTGTATGTTCTTTATCATTTAGAGAAACTTCGATGGTGTAGTTGACCTGCTGTTGCCAATATTGGGAAAACGCAGTATGCTGTGAGCTAAAAGCTAAGAGGAATAAGAAAATGAATTTTCTCAAAGGTTGGAGTTTTCTCAAAAGTAAAATATAAAATCTAAAATCCTCTATTTGCCTTTTCCTTTAAAAATAATCCTTAATGTGTGTATCATGATTTTAAAGTCAAGAGCCAGTGAAATATTTTCGATGTATAACAAGTCAAACTTGCTCCGTTCTATCATTTCGTCAACGTTTTCTGCATAGCCAAACTGCACCATACCCCAACTACTTAAGCCGGGTTTTACTTTTAGTAAATATTTATAGTAAGGGGAACGGGAAACAATTTGGTCAATGTAAAAACGACGCTCAGGCCTTGGGCCTACAAGGCTCATTTCGCCAATTAATATGTTCAAGAGTTGCGGTAGTTCATCAATACGCCACTTACGCATCGTTTTTCCCCAGTTCGTGATGCGGGGATCATTTTCAGAAGAAAGTGCCGGGCCATTTTTTTCTGCATCCTTTATCATGGAGCGGAATTTATACATCGTAAAAGGCTTCCCCTTGTATCCAATTCTTTCCTGCAAAAAAAAGATTGATCCTTTGGAAGAAAATTTCACTCTTAATGCAGCATACAGCATCAATGGCGATAAAAGTAGGGAGCTGGATACAGCAACCGTAATATCAACTAACCGTTTGATGTTTTGTTGCCATTCAGGCATGAGTCCTGTTTGCAGATCTATCAGGGCTGCACCCATCACACTGCTGGTTTTTACGGAGCCGGAAAGTATATCTAAAGTGTTAGGTTGTATTTTTATCTCAACATCTTTTTCGCTCAGCCGGTTAATAATTTTTTCTAGCAAAGACTGCTCAGTTTTTTCCATTGCCAATACTACCAGTTGAATATTATTCGTATCAATGATTGATTCTAATGTATCTACGGTTCCCAATTTCGGTATCAGTTTATGAATGCCATTCTTACCGTTGTCATCAGGTGTTACAAATCCCGCATAGCGATAGCCACCATCATGCAAGCTTTTTTCTGTTTCTTTATAAATACGGATAGCATTATCCTGGCTGCCTATCATTAATGTATTGAAATATACTTTTCCCTGTAGCAATTGCCGTTTCATTTTATTAAGCAGCAACCATCTTCCAAAAAAAGTGAAAATAAAATGAATTGCAAACAGGCAGAGAAAGGCGAGGTAATAATAAGTGTAATCATTCTCCACATCATCCAGCAACAAGGAGAAAAATAATACAATGCAACCAATAAGGCTGCATACAAAAGTACTGGTAAATTCAAACAGCCTTGATTTTTTATATAATAAACGATAGGCGCCAACTAATGTATAGAGTATCAGCCAGCCAATGGGAATCAATGTTATGCCGAGCCAGAATTTATTATCTGTTTGTAATTCCCCTCCTTCTATGGTAGGTTGATTAAGTAACCAACGCCGGATAAAGAAAAAACATCCCCATGCCAGCGATGCAGTAATAAAATCAATTACTGCGTACCAGGCAATAGATATTTGTTTGCCGGAATTCATTAGCGGGTGATAACATTATTGCTAATCTTCTCCAGTATCTGGTGTGCTACATCCATCGCCATCAGGCCATCTATTTCCGATACGATAGTTTTTGTATTATTCAGAATGGCATTTTTAAATTCAGTGAGCTCCATTTTTATTGCATTCACTTCCGGTATTATCGGATTGGCTATAGCGATTGTTTTTTTCCCATTTGGTGTTTCAATATCAAATGCAAACACATTAGAGTCCTGTGGTTCTTTCAGTTTAATGATTTCTGTTTTTTTGTTGAGAAAATCAATTCCGATATAAGAATCTTTTTGAAAGAGACGGACTTTGCGCATCTTCTTCATTGAGATGCGGCTGCTTGTCAGGTTGGCTACACAGCCATTGTCAAATTCAATACGTACGTTGGCAATATCCGGTGTCTCCGTCATCACACCTACGCCACTGGCAGAAATACTTTTCACATCACTTTTTACAATGCTTAAAATAATATCTATGTCATGAATCATTAAATCAAGTATCACACTCACTTCTGTTCCCCTGGGATTGAATTGTGCCAAACGATGTACTTCAATAAACATTGGATTGAGCGGCATATCTTTTATAGCAAGAAAGGCAGGATTAAAACGCTCCACATGCCCCACCTGAAATTTAATGCCAGATTCTTCAACCAGCTTTACCAATTGCCGGGCCTCTTCCATCGTATTGGCCAACGGCTTTTCTACAAAAACATGTTTGCCTTTTTTTATCGCTTTTTCACAGCAGTCAAAATGATAATTGGTAGGAGCTACCACATCAATGGCATCGCAGGCATCCATCAGTGTATCGGCATCAAGAAAACGGGGCAATTGATATTTCTCAGACACTTCCTTTGCGGTGTCATCATTCGGGTCATAAAAGCCCACTACTTCCACACCCTGAATTTCTTTCCAGTTATTCAGGTGAAATTTTCCTAAATGTCCAACACCAAAAACGCCAATCTTGAGCATAACAATTTATTAATCCTCAAAGATAAAGATTGGCAGACGTAGAAGCCGGCTAGTTATAAACAAATTGTCTTATTTCAGCAGGGAAGACCGATCTACATATGATGGATGATAAACAAAAAGACAAGTACCATTTTTAATAGTATTTATAATGGGCCTGCTTGCCTGAACAGGAACAGCCGGGCAACCCTGGCTGCGGCCAATATATCCTTGTGCATCTGCAAATGCATCACAAACGTATTCAGCACCATGTATAACAATTCCTCTTTGATAAGCCTTATCATTAATCCCTCTTTCAACACCTTCCAGTTTTAATGAGTAACCGTTGTGGCCTTCATAAGTTTCCCTTGTAATATAAAAACCGGGACTGCTCATATAAGAAGAGCCCTGGTTGGAAAAAGAGGTAGCCCATTCACGGCCGGTGTTTCTTCCATGTGCCACCAATGTATTGAATAGTACTTTATAGTTTTTTAAATCTATGATGAATAATCTTTTTTTATTACTCGGTTGACTGAAGTCAACAATAGAGATAATGGAGCTATTCAGTAGCTTACCTTCTTCAATAAGTTTATCAAGCCCACGTTTGGCATAGTCAAAAGCCTGCTGGCTCAATCCTCTCAGGTTTAAATGAAGGCTGTCATACACTGATTTTAAACCAGGAACGAAAGGTTTTGTATCAACAATTGTTTTTGCTGCAAAATCTGCTGGCGGATGATAGAATAATTTATTACTGGTTGCGGACTTTGCAAATGCAAAAGGCAAGTGCAGGATGGCAATTACTACCGATGAAATAAGGAGATAGAACCCTTTGAATTTTTTCTTCATAGCTACTTTTTTAAACCATTAACCAATAACTTAACCGTTATAACAACCAATAACCAATAACTTTGTGAAGCAGTTCGTCTTTTATTTGAGGCCTTACATGTATGTTAAAACCATGCCAATAAAAAATGCCCGTGAAAAATTTTTTAATTTTCTCAACGGGCAGTTTTATTTGGTTTTTTTGATTTGTTCCCGAATCATTTTCGGGACAATTTTGCGGACCGGACGGGACTCGAACCCGCGACCTCCGCCGTGACAGGGCGGCATTCTAACCAACTGAACTACCGATCCGTTCGATAAATACGCACCTTTTCCGGTGTCATTTTCAGGACGGCAAAGATAGCCCCGCAATCTTTTTCAGCCAAATGTTTTTCTATTAGTTATCCACCTGTAATTCAGCCGTTTCGCTTCAGGCTCATATTGTTATTTAATCCTTAATTTAGCCACTCATTTTAATGCCTATGCCAACCGATGCTAACAGACAGTTTTTGGACTTCGAGAAACCCATCAAAGATCTTATTGATGAAATAGTTAATACAAAGCATCGCCAGGAGAAAACGAAGCTTGACTTCAGTGATACTATTCATAAGCTGGAACAGAGTATTCTTGATAAGCGTAAAGAAATTACCGAGCACCTCAGCAGCTGGCAACGGGTGCAACTGAGCCGTCACCCTGACAGGCCTTATACATTGAAGTACATTGATAAAATGACAACCAACTTTGTTGAGTTGTATGGTGACCGCAATGTAAAAGATGATAAAGCAATGGTGGGTGGTTTTGCAAGTTTGGATGGAGAAACGGTAATGATTATCGGTCAGCAAAAAGGTATCAATACCAAGATGCGACAGATGCGGAATTTTGGTATGGCCAACCCCGAAGGATACCGAAAAGCATTACGATTGATGCGGCTCGCAGAAAAATTTAATAAGCCGATTATTACATTGATTGATACTCCCGGTGCATATCCCGGGTTGGAAGCTGAAGAAAGAGGACAAGGAGAAGCCATTGCAAGAAATATATATGAAATGATACGGCTGAAAGTGCCTGTCATTTGTGTTATTATTGGCGAAGGAGCAAGTGGCGGTGCAATGGGTATTGGTGTTGGTGACAAAGTTTTTATGATGGAGAATACCTGGTACACGGTTATCAGCCCCGAAAGTTGTTCCTCTATTCTTTGGCGCAGCTGG